>JAIPKF010000025.1 GCA_021733705.1 Chthoniobacterales bacterium | reverse complement strand
GATGACTATGGCGCATGGTAGCAGCAACTACTAATTGAAAATAAATTAAAATGATTCCTGTGAGTGCAAGCCATCGGAGCCGAGCTGCAGCACTGTCACCAAAGCACGCTCCTTCACAAAAACGACGACTTGTCATTGCAGAGAAAATAACTAGAAGACCAAAGAATGATTGAGCGAGAATTGCATGAAAAATACCGATTTCATCCTTGTAAAGAGTTACCCGGAGTCCTCCAAGAACACCTTGTGAAATAACAGCCAAAACAGCACCAACGGCTAAGTAACGGACAATAGTTCGCTTTTCTATAAAAAAAGTTACGATAGCTAATAGTAACGTGAGCAAACCGATGCCAGATGCTAAGAGACGGTGACTATGTTCATAAAAAACTCCTCCGACCCAGCGCGAAATGGGAAAAAGAAACATGTTGTATCCATAGGTCGTTGGCCAATCGGGCACCGACATTCCAACCCCTTTAGAAGTCACCAAACCACCACTGCAGAGAAGAATGAAGGTTAGAAAAGTGGTGGTGAGTACGAGAGCATGAAGAAAAAAAGCCGATGAGAAGTAGTAAGAACGAGTCACTAAAAGGGAGGAATGTGTTAACCCGGATATTTCATACCGATCACCTGCAGAGGTCGGGAATCCAGATGGATGCTGCGTTGAGCTCGAAATCTTCCTCGGGGAGTATGTACTCATACAGCCGTCGTCAGACTTCATCAATTGCCTGGCCCCATCAGCCTTCGCATCCTCCTTGTTACGATCAGTATGAAATATACGGGTTAACATATTTATGAGCTTGTATTTTTAAGCTCTTATAGAAGCCTCAACTTCAAGTACCTCTTGAGTGACAATTCAGACTGTAGTGTTGCAATCACAGGAAATCCTCTATTAGTGGATATCAAGCTGAACATTTACAGGTGCTTTTTCGTTTTGAGGAAGGTAGTCCTTATCCATTCCTGGAACGCTATATTCATAGGGACCATTATAAACAATAGGAGTTATTGGAAAATTGCCATGCCCAGGAGGAGAGGAAATAGTCCATTCTAACGTTGTGGCAAGCCAAGGATTATCGGGAGCTTGAGGGCCTTTGAAGATGCTGTAAAAAAGATTCACAAAAAAGACTAGTGTTGAAAGCCCTAAACCAAAAGCACCAATAGTGCAGATCACATTGAGCGGCTGCAACTGTCGGAGATGCTCATAAACCGTAGGATCAGCAATACGACGCATCATTCCACCAAGCCCTAGATTATGCATAGGGAAAAAGGTGAGATTAAAAAATAGAAGCGTTGCAATAAAATGAATCATACCCAGCGTTGGATCCATCATACGACCGAACATTTTTGGAAACCAAAAATAGATCCCAGCAAAGATAGCAAAAAGACTTCCACCAAAGAGCACATAATGAAAGTGAGCTACAATAAAGTAAGTATGGTGCACAAAGAGATCAACCGGAGTTGAAGCCATAAAAATTCCGCTCAATCCTCCAATCACAAACATCGAAACGAAGGCGAGAGTAAAACACATTGGAACCGTGTACTCGATAGATCCTTTCCAAACGGTCCCAAGCCAGTTGAAGGTTTTGATTCCTGAAGGAACAGCGATCACCATAGTAGAGACAGCAAAAGTGGCACTGAGGGTAAGATTCATTCCACTCACAAACATATGATGTCCCCAAACAATAAAACCGAGTAGCCCAATCGATGCCATGGCATAGACCATTGCTTTATAACCGAAAACGGGCTTCCGTGCAAAAACAGGCATGATTTCAGAAGCTAACCCCATAGCAGGTAATATCATGATATAAACTTCGGGATGTCCGAAGAACCAAAAGAGATGCTGCCAAAGAAGGGGTTGGCCCCCACCTGCCGGCTTAAAAAAACTTGTTCCAAAATTAAGATCGAAGAAGAGCATTGCTGCTGCTGCGGAAAGTACAGGGACTGCAAAAATTAATAAAATGGAAGTAATCAAAAGGGACCAAACTGTGAGAGGAAGACGAAACATCGTCATTCCAGGAGCCCTCATCGTAATGATTGTTGTGATATAATTTGTGGCTCCAGCAATAGAAGCAAGTCCATTAATGAATATTGCAATACCCCAGAGACTTTGTCCTACTTGTGTTTGATTATAAGCTGCAACGGCACTCAAAGGAGCATAGGCAGTCCAACCTGTTCCTGGAGCACCACCCGGGGCAAAGAAAGCAGCAAGGATAAAAAAACCTGAAATGACATAGAGCCAATAGCTCACTTCATTGAGCAAAGGAAAAGCCATATCCCCAGCACCAATTTTTAAAGGGATCAAGTAGTTTCCAAATGCACCGATAAGAAGCGGCATCACAACGAAAAAGACCATGATTGTCGCATGCATGGTCACAAGCATGTTGTATCCACCAGGTATAATTGTCCCATCATCAGAAGCTAGTGTGGAGGGAAGAAAACGACCAATGAGAGGAACAGAATGATTAGGAAAACCAAGCTGATAGCGAACAGCCATCGCTAGAGCTCCACCAAGTAAAAAGAATAAAAAAGCTGTCCACAAATACTGAAGTCCAATCATCTTGTGATCATAGGACCAAAGATAATGCATGATTCCTTTTTTTTCGGAATGATGATGGTTTTCTAAAGCACTAGGATGATCCAGGGCTATATCAATATCAGGGGCAACGGAAACATTCATATTTTGAGGATAGCTGAAATTAAGTAATATAAAAATTTATTTTGAAACAAGAGAGCTATTTCCAATAATAATATTGGGTTTCTTCACTTTCTCTGCATACCACGTGTCATATTCCTCTTGGCTTACAACACGAATCGGAGCCTTCATATTGTAATGTCCCTTTCCACAGAGCTGGCTGCAAGCAAGCTGAAAGTTTCCTGTGCGTAATGTTCTAAACCAAACCCATGCGATCGTTCTCCCAGGGACAGCATCTTGGTATATTCGAAATTCTGGAACATAAAAGGAATGAATCACATCGCGTGAACGGAGAAAAATGTGAACGGGCTTACCAACAGGAATCACGAGTTCCGTAGTACTGAAGTCTTCCCTGGAATGGGGATCGGACGAATCGATTCCAAATTTATTATCTAGGCTTATATTTCGCACATCAGAACGCGCAAGAATTCCACTAGTTCCTGGATAACGCATATCCCAGGCAAACTGATAACCGACAATTTCTACATTCAGAGCATCTGCTGGTGCAGGACGGTGGATATTGTACCAAACTCGATTTCCATAAATAGCCAGTCCCAGGAAAATTAATGTTGGTAACGTCGTCCAAATAATTTCTAATTTATTATTTCCATGGCTGTAGTGTGCCTTCACACCTGGACGACGACGGTATTTAACGAGGTAATAAATATAAACGACTTGAACGGCAACAAAGACAAATGTGGTTAGCCAAAAAATAAAATTTAAAATTCCATCAGTTGCAAGACCATTCACCGTGGCATTTTGAGGAGTCCAATAAATGTGACCAACACGCGATTCTGCCATCAGGGACATAGGCATGACCATCAGGACCCATAAGCATTTCCAGAAGGAAGAACAGGGGGACTTAAAACTACTTATACAATGATCAACTTTCATTGGGAGTTCACAGTTCACAGAAGAACTAAGATCAGTATTACACCATTGTTCGCTAAATGAGTGCATTTTATGGAGAATCTTAGAGGGTAATGACATTTTCTTGATCTTCAATTGTAGTGTGCAAAAAATTATTATAAACAGGTTTCTCGATATCTTTTTTTATTTTATTTGGCCGGAGCAGTTGTACTGCTCGTAGCTTCAGAAAAAAGCTCTCGGGGAATTGCTTGAAGCTCTGACATAGTCCAAGCTTCAGTGCGCGGAGGGGTGTTAGCACGTATTTTAGCCACAAATTCCGGAGAGATGGGAGATCCATTATTGCCCCACTCTGAGCGAACATAAGTCAATACCCCTGCAATTTGCTGATCGGTGAGCTGATTCCAGGGAGCCATGGCGTTATTATAGGGCATATTTTTAACGATAATTGGACCTTGCAGACCATAGAGAATATTTTTAACAAGATGATTATCTCCATGCCATCCTTTGGAAAGGGCCCATTCGCTTCCGACTAGCGGAGGGTATTGTCCTGCAATACCAAGTCCCGTCTCTTGATGGCAAACAGCACAATTTTGAACAAAAACTTTTTTTCCAATAACCCTGAGATCAATCGGAGCAGCTGTTTTGGAAGCTCCTCCCCCACTCCAAGCAACAAGTTCGGCATTATAAACATTGGCCTTAAAACCCCCACTGTAGTAGGCGAGATAGAGACCTGCCCAAAAAAAGAGAACCATCGAAATAGCGATTAGCCAGAGTGGAATAGGTCGAAAAAATCCACTATATTTTTCTGGATTAAGAGAGACGGGAGGACGATTGATTTCCACAAGATCTCTCTCTGGATTCAAGGCATCACTGGAATTTAGGTCATTTAATGGATTCACGAAGGGCTATCGTTGGGATGAGTTAAGGAGCCGAGGGAGTTTCCGCAGAAACCTCAGGTAAGATATAATCATGTTTGAGAGAAAGCAAATAGGCTACCAAATCCTGAGCATCCTTCGTTGGAACAACCTCATAACCTGGTGGAGGAGCATGAGGACCAACAAGAGCAATGGCTAAAGCAGAAGGCTCTCCCTGAATTTTTTGCATATGAAAGAGGTAACGGTAGGAAGGCATGATGGAGCCAGAGGTTATTTGATCTGGTTCGTACAAATGCTGATAATACCAGACAGGATCGGTAAGACGACTCCCCACATTACTCAAATCGGGACCAATACGCCTATTTCCAAGAAATGCAGTACGATCTCGCAAATAATCAAGTGCAACGGAGGGACGCGTACCCCATTTTCGATCGATATCGGAATGCGTTACATCTAACTGGCGTACTTGCTGAGTGTGACATGTCATACAACCATTTGCCGTATAAACCTGGGCTCCTAAAATTGCTTTACCACTATAGTCAGGTGGTAGAACGCCATCACTTCCTGCAACTGTCTTTAAATGCCCTAACTGAAGATAGGAGTAGATTGCTACTCCAGACCAACTCAAGAAAAAGAGAAAAGTAATAATTAAAATAAGCGATTTTAATCGATTCATGAGGTAGAAAAATAATTAGAGAGATAGAGGTAACTTTTCTTCGATCATCTGCCAACGCATGATCACAAGAAGACGCATAAAACAGAAGAAGCCAAGGAGGAGGGTGAACCAAGAAAGAGAAACAAGAACATTCCAAGGTGCTGCGTAAGAAAGAATATTTGTAAAAGTAATCACTGGGTCATTTAAAGCTATCCCCTCAATAATTCCTCCAAGCAGCATGGAAGAAACCATGAGGCTTATTCCAACAACAGAGAGCCAAAAATGGAATCGAATCAGCTTGCTTGAAGACCAGGAAATACCTGTAAGGCGGGGAATGAAATAATAGAGCCCTCCAAAAAGTGTCATTCCAAAAAACCCCATGAAGAGGAGCAGAAAAATCCCACTTAAATAATCTGTAAAATTCAAAATGGCATTAAAACAAGGGAAGCTACTTACTAAGGAGAGTACGGTTGCGATCACATAAGAGATGATTCCTGCTGCAACAAAACGAAGTGCGGGGCTTTGATGAAGAATCAACTTTTCGGATTCTTGAAACATCTTATAAAAATTGACAACAACAGCAATCATCGGTAACACCAGCATCATGTTAGTGACGACCCCGGCACTCATCATCCATGCAGGAATAGGACCTCCAATGAGAGCACTTAAACCATTCCAGCCAGAAAAAAGAAGCAATGAGAAAAAACCAAAAAGAGCTAAGTAGTAACTATATATTTTAATACCAGTAATTTTAGGAATGAGGTAATAGATTGCTCCAAGTGCAACAGGTATCAGCCAAAACTGCATGAGAGAGCCTGCATACCAGCATTGAATGGGACCTTGAGCTGAACCCTGAATTTTCCCCCAAGTCAGCATCAGATTGGCTGTTCCATAAATCCATGGAAAAGAGCAGAGAGCTGTGAGTAGATACCACTCGGAAATATAGAGGGGACGCTCTTCTCTCTCTTTGATTAAAAGGAGCACCCAAAGACCCATTAGGAGAAAAGAGACGAAGAGTAGAAACGAAGCCCAATTGGGATATTCTAAAAAAGTTACTGATGTTCCATATCCTGCGAGAACTGCTAACGAGCCTAAAAAGAGAGCGCTATTCCAAAGATGTGCTGCTGCAGTAACTATTCTGACGTGAGAGAGAGGAGCGGCACTAAGTCGAGCCATTAACCAAAGAATAAGTGCAAAGCCTAGTGGAATCGCCCATCCATAGATGAAAAGATCATAGGCAACCGGAAAAAGACGACCATAGGTTAAGAAACTTACCCCATCTAGAAAAGAGGGAAAAACAAGTTTAATCGAGCAGATGAGCACTAAGAATAAACCTAATGCAAAACTAAAAAAAGAGGACCTCATCAAGAAAAGTATCGGCACACCCATAGAGCGATCTATTTCCAAGCTTCTAGAGGAATCCAATGGTAATGGCTCACTGAGGTAGGAGATAGTCTCTATTTTTGAAAGTGTTGTTGCATGATTCATAGAAAAACTCGTAGAGATAAAAAAAGATAAGTTAAAAATAGAGAGAAATTTTTACAACAAGTTGCATTTATTTTTAATTTTTTGACTCCTCAGATTTATTTTTTTTGAGTTGGAGCTGGTGTTGGCATTCCTGCGGCAACTGGGACAAGATCAATGGGTGCTATGGGATAAGCTGCATGAGGTTTGCGTGCAGGCGTGTTAAGATTGTTGATTTCAAGCTCCATGGCTCGCTCTAAAGGAATATGGAGCACCCCTTGATTTTGATCCACCCAACCATAGGTATTTAAGAGCTCGTCATTAGCTTTGTTTAAAGCAGCTAGATTTTTTACTCTCAGGAGGGCTCTCTCCTCATCATCAGTCATCGGCTCAGGATTCCATCGTATCACTAAAATGAGGGCTGCTACAAACAGGATGAGTAGGCCAGCAGCCATCCAAAAACGACCCCATGGAAAAGGGCCTCTAGAGCGCAGAGATGATGACTCATCCTCAGCTAAAGGGTCTTGGAGTTTATGATCAGTGTGTTGCTTCATCAGAAAAAGATAGATTTTTAAATAATAGCAGTTTGAGAAATCTCAATGATACCAAAAGCATTTTTAGGTTTCAGGTTCATACAACAATATGAATAGAATCTTTGAGACGTGGATCCCGCAATGGCCAAAGAGGAACATCTCCAAGACGTTTTAAGAATACAGCAGCGAGAGCCGTTCCAATTGCAATCAATGAGAGAAGATCCAGAAAGGTGGGATGAAAACCTGTAGGGTGCATCATAGGAAGAACAATAATGTAAATATCGAGAAGGTGCATAAGCAGAATCCAGCATGCTATACCACAAAGATAGGCAGGACGTTTTTTAGGATTACGAAAAAGAAGCAAGAGAAAAGGAACTAAAAAGTGCCCCAAGACAAGGATGATATTAAGGATGCACCAACTCTCAGTATTACGTTGCAAAAAATAGGTAGTCTCTTCTGGAATGTTGGCATACCAAATAAGCATATACTGATCAAAACCGATATAAGCCCAAAAGACAGTAAAGGCAGTCATCAGTTGACCTATTAATGCATAGTGACGTTCAGAAACAATCCCCTCTAGATAACCGACAGAGCGGAGTGCTGTTATAATAAGAAGAATCACACAAAGGGAGCTTAATGCTGATCCCGCAAAAATATAAACACCCCACATTGTTGAGACCCATTTGAAATCGAGACCCATAAGCCAATCGACAGCAGCAAATGTTAAACAGACACCAAAGAAAGGTAGGCTTGCGAAAGTGACTTTACGAGCCATTACAGTGTACTTGGGATCTCCATTGTTATCTTGAGCTACTGAGAGCTTACGTAGCCAAAGAGAAGCCAGACTAAAAAAAAGAAAGTAAAAGGCTGCTCTCATCCAAAAAAAAGGAAGATTCAAGTAAGCTGACTTTTCTACTAAAACATGGTTGCTTCCATGAGGAATCACCATCCATTTCCAAAGAAGTGGAGCAACGAAAATGAACGGAATAAAAAAAAGAGCCAATATGGGAAAAAGGCTTGTTACGTTTTCCATTTGACGGCGTACTCCAACACTCCACTCCACATCAATTCCGTGGTGGACGAGAATCCAAAAAAGGCTCCCAATACAAATTGTTAAAAAAAAGGTAAAAGCAAAAAGCCAGGAGAAAGCGAATTGCTTAGGATTGTTCATTCCAAGAGCAATGCATCCTAAAAGGGAGATCAAGGAGATAGAGACTAATCCAAAAAATCGTCCTCCAATATGTTTATAATCAAAAAAACAGTTACTTATAGTTGATCCACTTCGTGTCGTGCTTTCTTGAGACTTGAGCGCGGGGCTATCGTGCGTCATGGGGCGTTCTTCGTTGTTAGCGGCATGTGAATTCATCAGAAAAAAATGTATTGGTAGTGATATATTGAAAATCAGATAAGTCTTAAAAGATCATGGTCATTATTTTCAGCCTTATATCACTTGGGTTGAGCTGGCAATGGAGCAGTAGTAGAGAACTCTTTTTGTGCAGCAATATCTTCAGGCAGATCCTTGATAGTGGCATGTTGTGAATGTTGCAATGCTCTCAAATAACAAATAATTGCCCAACGATCTGGTACTTGAATTGTCGCACCATAACCCATCATGGTATTTTTTCCCCAGGTAATCGTATTAAAAATTTCTCCATCAGCCATATCACGAATACGCTGCTGTTGCTGATTAGCAATGCCGTTGAGGCCATATTTAGAAGTAATCCCATTTCCCATACCACTAGCTCCATGACATACAGCACAGTTAATATTATAGCGTTCTTGACCTCGCTTCATAACAGCAGCAGTTGCTTCAAATGGAATTCCAGTCCCCCATTGATTGCCCATGCGACCGGTGGCGACATAATCAGGAGAAGCAGAAAACTGAATGTTTTGATAGGGGCCAAGATCACCCATTGTATCATGCGAGGAGGAAGAATTTCCTTGAGGGGGTGCATAACCTACAGGAACAGTTCCCTTCACGTGATGACGCGCAGAACGATCATCTGAATAAAAATCACTTTCTGACTGAGCCTTATACTTTGCTTGACGCACCATATCAGGGAACAATTCTATAGGAGGTCGTTTTGACTTCCAACCACGCAAGCCGGTCATTGAAACCAGAAGCAGTACAAAAAGGGCAAATCCAATAAAAAAATAGCGAAGCATAGCTAAAAAAAGTAACGAGTAACGATTAACGGATAATAGAAATTTTTAGTGGTAATTTAGCTAAACAATTCGTGTCTCTAGGAGTTGAATATTTTATTTTTTTAAAAGTTGGCATCATCGTTTTCTATCGTAGTTGGAATCTTTCACTCACTCGTTATTGCAATCCTCATGAATGGCAGTTAGATGGCTTCCTCCCAGTGAGTTTAAAAAGGCACTTGTTTTTTCAAGTGAAAATTTTTGATCACTGGACTCAATAGCAATGAAAAATTTATCTTCCGTTACCTTGTTGAAGCGATCCCAATTGAAATTGGGATGATTCCATCGTGGCAATCCATTAAGTGCAAGCATCCCAAAAGTAGCGGTCAGTGCAGAAAACAAAATAGTAAGCTCAAACATAATAGGAAAAAACGCAGGTATGGTGAAGAGATTGGTCGGTTTTCCAGCAACAACAAGTGGATAGAGAAAGGAAGAGGTCCCAAATTCTAGTGTTATGGCTAGCGTAAAGCCTGTTAATCCACCAATAAAAACTAAAGCACTGAGCCACGACTTTTGAAGCCCCATCGCTTCATCCATACCATGAATAGGAAAAGGAGAATAGGTATCCCATTTTTTATAACCAGCATCACGAACTTTTTCAGCAGCATGATAAAGATCACGGGCACTTTCAAATTCTATACCAAGCCCAAAGAGAGGAGCTGTTACTGGGCCAGCAGTAGTAATGGTAGGGGCACTCATATTCATCGTAAAATTAGTGATCTTCTCCATAGTGAGGATTTGCTTCCGGGAGGACAGCCTTCACTTCAAACATACAAATCATCGGTAAAAAGCGGACAAAGAGTAGGAAGAGAGTTGTGAAAATACCGAAGGTCCCAATAAATGTAAAAATATCTACCCATGTAGGATGGAACATTCCCCATGAGGAGGGAAGAAAATCTCGAGCTAGAGTTGTTGCAATAATAACAAAGCGCTCGAACCACATTCCTGCATTGACAAACATACAAACAATGAAAACGACAAAAATATTTTTACGACACCATGGAAACCAAAAGACCTGTGGTGAAATCACATTACAAAACATCATGCTCCAGTAGGCCCACCAGTAGGGTCCAAAAGCACGATACCAAAAGGCAGCACGTTCATAAGGATTAGCACCATACCACGCCATAAAAAGCTCCATGAGATAGGCATATCCCACTATCGATCCAGTGAGCAAAATAACTTTGCACATTTTATCAATATGCATCGGAGTGATCATGTCGTGCAATTGAGGATAAATGGCACGTGCAGGGAGCATGATTGTAAGGACCATTGCAAAACCACCAAAAATCGCTCCTGCTACAAAGTAGGGAGGAAAAATAGTGGCATGCCAGCCGGGAATCACTGAAGTTGCAAAATCAAAGGAGACGACACTATGCACCGAGAGCACCAGAGGAGTCGAGAGACCTGCAAGAAGGAGATAGGCCATTTCGTAGTGACGCCACTGACGATTTCCACCTCTCCAACCAAGGGCTAAAATTCCATAAAAGAATTTTTTTATCTTTGTTGTACAACGATCTCTAATCGTTGCTAGATCAGGAATGAGTCCAGTATACCAAAAAAGAATAGAGACGGTAAAATAGGTGGAGACGGCAAAGACATCCCAAAGAAGAGGGCTTCTGAAATTTTGCCAGATCGCATTGGAATTAGGAACTGGAGCTAAAAAATAGACCTTCCAAACGCGACCGACATGGAAAAGGGGATAGAGTCCTGCACAGACAACCGCAAAAAGGGTCATTGCTTCGGCAGCACGGTTAATAGAGGTGCGCCACTTTTGACGTGTCAAAAAGAGAATTGCAGAGATCAAGGTTCCTGCATGGCCAATACCAATCCAAAAAACAAAATTGGTAATATCCCATGCCCAGGCCACAGGGCTATTATTTCCCCAAACTCCAACACCTGTGGAGACTAGATAAATTAGGAGGAGGGGAGTGATTAATGCTATGGGTGAAGTAATGGCAATAGAGATGTACCACCATAGAGGTGTTTTAGATTCAACAATCGTACTAACATAACTGCTAATCCAACCCATGGTACGCTTATTGAGAACCAATGGAGGACGCGTAATGCCATTATGATGTAATGGCAGTTGTTGGTTGTCAGGTGACAGTTGAGAGTTATGTTCAGCGTGTTGGTCCATCAAAAAAGTATGATTGTTTTATCTTGCTTCGAAAGATGCCTTTCCTAAACAAAGTTGTATTTTTTCATTGTAGAGTTCACTTTGAATTTTTTGCAAACTGTGAACTCATGACCGGTAACGTGTCTTGCGGAGAAGCCACCCCATGTTGATCAAAATGGGTAGGTCCTACGTCAGCATGTTCTCCAGAGGCTTTATGATGTGAAACTCCATTGGCAAGACCGACTCTATCGGCATCTGGCATTTTCACATTGGGATTTTTTATACGAGCCAAATAGGTAATGCGAGGGCGTGCATTAAGATATTTCAACATCGTATAATCACGTGGGCTTTTTTTACGTTTTGAAACAGCACTCTCGGAATCAGCGATATTACCAAAGACAATCGACTCTGAAGGGCATGCTTGTTGACAGGCCGTTTTGAAAGAAGCAATCGGAGTCTTATGAGAGTCACTTGCTCCTGCTTTAACAAGGCGTCCAATCTTTGCCTCTTCAATACGCTGCAAGCAAAAAGTACATTTTTCCATTACCCCACGCATACGAACGGTAACGTTAGGATTTTTGGACATTTTCAGGCTATCAGCCATTCCCTTTGGGGCAAGTGGGCCATAGTAAAGCTGATCGAGTGGACGCAAATTGTAATCAAAGAAATTGAAACGGCGAACTTTCCAAGGACAGTTATTGGCACAGTAACGAGTCCCAATACAACGATTGTAGGCCATGAGGTTAAGGCCATCTTCGCTGTGAACAGTCGCATTAACAGGGCAGACTGTTTCGCAAGGAGCATTGTCACATTGCTGACACATGATTGCCTGCGGCAACATCTCTGGATTTTCATCCGAACCATCGGGACTTGCAAACCAGCGATCAATACGGATCCAAGCCATATCACGGCCTCGACGCACTTGGTCCTTACCAACGACAGGAACATTATTTTCAGCTTGGCACGCCAGCAAACAAGCATTGCAACCAATACAAGTATTGAGATCCACAGACATTCCCCACTGTTCCTGAGCAGTAAAGGGAGGACGCGTGTAAAGGCCGATATTGGGGGGAATATGACCATCCATGCCCATAGTCTGCGCAAACGTAGGATCCTCTTCGTAGCGTTCTACTGTTCCTTCACGAACAAGATCACGACCCTCCATATTGTGATGTTCTTGTGTTTGAGCAAAAACATATTTTTTACCAGTTAATGGTTTGATAGAAACAGATGCTCTGAAACGAGGTGATGCATCAGTACGCAATGGATAAACATTGAAGCCGACGTTATTAACAATATGAGAAATATTTTTTCTTCCATAACCGAGAGCTGCACTCACAGAGCCATTGACATGCCCCGGAAGAGTGAGGATTGCAATATCAACTGAATGTTGTCCATCGCTCAGGCGCACCATGTCTCCATCACTCAGATGAAGGCGTTTAGCATCAGCAGGACTCATGAGCAAAGCATTATCCCAAGTCAATTTGGTGACAAAGTCGGGTGTCTCTTGCAACCACGAGTTACCACTGTAACGACCATCATAAACACTGGAGCTTGGCAAAAAGACACATTCAAAGTCATCTTTTGAAAGAACCTGTTGAGGCTCTAATGTTGTCGCTAACTTTTGCACTGCAGCATCATTCCATGAGGGTTGATTCAAAGACCACGCGGTCCCAGACAAGAAGCCTTCATGCAAGTAGTTGTTCCAAGCACTATCAGACTGATCCTTAGAAAAAGAATTAAAAGTTTCACGAATCAGTGCAGGTCCCTCAGGCCGAGGCTGACCAAGCAAGGCATGAAGTATTTCTAATTCGGAATAACCATTCCAGAGTGGTAAAATCATCGGCTGGACGGCACACAGCGTTCCATCAAGACTTCGAGCGTCACTCCAACACTCGAGGTAATGTGCTGCAGGGACATGCCACCGTGACACTTTTGATGTCTCTTCTTCACATAATGAAAGATGGAGTGTTTCAGGAACTGACTTCATGAGATCAGCCCAAT
Organism: Chthoniobacterales bacterium; assembly: GCA_021733705.1. Classification (GTDB taxonomy): domain Bacteria; phylum Verrucomicrobiota; class Verrucomicrobiia; order Chthoniobacterales; family UBA6821; genus CAIWMF01. The sequence goes on along the minus strand of JAIPKF010000025.1, from coordinate 68 downwards.
TTTTTTCAGATGATGCGGTATAAACTGAGTTTACCTGAAACAGAAGGAGTCTCTTAATAGAACCTGCC
>JAIPKF010000024.1 GCA_021733705.1 Chthoniobacterales bacterium | reverse complement strand
CAAATCCTAATCAACAAATTATTAATTTGTGTACTAAGGGAGCAAGCTTTCATCAAGAGGCTGCAGAGGCAGAAGCTGCAGGTCTGAATCAAAAAGCAGAGTACCTCTCTAATGCAGGGCATGCTCTTTATGGGGCAGCTAGAGAAGCACGATGGCCAACTAATCCAAAAACTAGTAAACAAATTATTGATCGGTTGATTCAGTCAGCAAGCTTTCATCAAGAGGCTGCAGAGGCAGAAGCTGCAGGTCATAATAAAACAGCAGATTACTTTAATAGGGTAGGGGAGGCTCTTTATTGGGCAGCTAATGAAGCACAAAAGCCAAATCCTAAACAACAAAGTATTGATCAGTTGATTCAGTCGGCAAATTTGTATCAACAATCAGCAAGCTTAAGACAACAGGCTGCAGAGGCAAAAGCTGCAGGTCATAATATAATAGCAAATTACTTTAATAGTGCAGGGAATGCTCTTTTACTGGCAGCTAATGAAGCACGATGGCCAACTAATCCAAAAACTAGTAAACAAAGTATTGATTTGTTTACTCAGTCAGCAAGTCTGGATCAAAAAGCTGTAGAGGCAGAAGCTGCAGGTCATATTAAAATAGCAAATTACTTTAATAGGGCAGGGAGTGATCTTTATTGGGCAGCTAGAGAAGCACAAAATCCAAATCTTAATCAACAACGTATTGATCAGTTGATTCAGTCGGCAAATTTGAATCAACAATTTGCAAGCTTGGCCGCTCAGGAAGCACAAAAGACTGATACAGAGAATAGAGCTTTATCTGACCGCTTTGGCATGGATATGGTTCAGTTTCATGAGGGAGTAGGAGATGCTTTTGATGATGATTATGTTGGAACGCTTTTTAATGATGCTGCCCAAGCCTATCGCTCCTCTATCTCTGCAGAGAAGTCTGGTGATGCTTCCGCTGCTACATCCTGGCGTGATATTGGAAATCACTATCGAGATGCTGCAAAAGAGTGCAAAGACTTTTTGGAGAAAAATAACCTAACTCCGCAAGATAGTAGATTTGATGCTTTTTTGAATCAAAGCATCGAGGGAGGTCGAACTATCAAGGCGCGATTGGAGGAGGCTATCAGCCTCAGGAATCAGTTAGGGAAATCTAAAACCTAGTTCAGATAGTTCATGACGTTTCTTGCCCCATCAGCCTTCGCGGCCTCCTCGTCACGATCAGTATGAAATATCCGGGTTAAAAAATCTCCTTCTCTTTACTCGTGACAGTTGCTGTGTTGTGTAAGAGTAAAAGAGCCAACATATGTCCTGTTTTTCCTTGTTCGTAGCGGTAAGAGTAATAGCGCTCAAGATGGCAGGCTGTGCATATTTTTTCATCCTGAACCATCCCAATTCCAGCCTCTGCTGCCTGCATGCGAATGATCTCTGCAAAGTCAATTTCGTAGCATGGTGGTCGGATGCATGGTCCAATAGTAAGGATTAAATCTTGAGGGTCGATTTGAAATAGTTCCTTCATTTGATGAATGGCTTTGGGAACAATTCCTAACTCCGTTCCTTGTTTGCCTGAATGAATCAAGGCACCAGCTCTTCCCTTCTTCTCAATAATCCAGACTGGGGCACAGTCCGCGGTAGTAATGCTTAAAATAACCCCAGAATGAGTAGTCATGAGCCCATCGACATGTTCTCTCTTTTCTGTTTCAAAAAAAGGAGGGGTAATAATAGCTATATTGGAACCGTGGCATTGATCCGCATAGACAAGCGGAATCTTGCTTGATCGATCTTTCGAGGGGAAGAGAGTATCTATAATTTTTCGATGAAGCGGTTGTTGTTTTATGAATGCTTCTTTACGGTTAGAAGGGAGTACAAGGTTCGGAATTCTTCCAATAAAAAAAGAGGTCGCTGGAAAATCTATATCAGGAGATAGGTTTATTTTCTCAATCCAAGGAGTATTCATGATAGTAGAGAATCAGTTAGGGTGTTGTTGAGATCTCCTTTTAATTGGCTTGGAGGCCGTGAATTCAGTGGGGAGAGGATCTGAGGCTCTCAAAGAACGCGGCAAGAGTGGCTGAGGATTTTTAGAGGAGTTCAATATTTTGTAACGCCCTTTCTCCCGATGGTTCATTGGATCATCGAAAAGTTCTTCGTACTGGGTGTTCAAGGAGAGTGCTTGATCATATTGGGCGGTGTACGCGATATAGTTATATTCCGATTGTAAAACAGTCGTCTGTGCCTTTAAAAGCTGTACTTGAGCATTGAGTATATCAAGTTGAACACCTGCCCCAGCATTCAGGCGCTCCTGAGCTAAGCGTAATGCCTCTGCAGCTTGGAGTACATTGGCTTTTTGACTATCAACAGTCTCTTTGGCTTGTTGCATATTGGAGATTGCCTGCTGCACATTGAGAATCACTTGTCGAACACCGTTATCGTAAGCAGTCTTAGCAATCATTAGATTCGCCTTTGCTTGTTTCACATTACCGTAGGTGGCAAGCCCATCAAAAATAGCCCAATTTCCCTGAACTCCAAAAAACCATCCACTTACAAAATTACTAATATTATGGTTGAAGAGTGTCGTTCCCGAATTATTCGTATAAGAACTATCAACGGAAAGGTACTGATAGCCTCCTCCAGCAGTAACTGTGGGAAGGTACCCACCTAATGCAGCAGTAATATTTTGAGCCATCATTAAAATATTATGGCGTTGTGATTTGAGTGTTGGACTTCTCTGCAAGGCTGTATGAATTGATTCATCAACATTAATTTTGCGTGGTTGATAAACAAGTTCTCCAACTACTTCAAAAGGAACTTCAACAGAGTTCAGATTCGGATAATTCATTCCAATGAGTTGAACAAGTTGGAATAAAGAGATGCGAAGGTTATTACGAGCAGTGATGAGGGCTGGCTGTGCATTGGCCAGTTGCACCTCAGCTTGAAGAACATTAAAACGGGGGACAGTTCCTGCATCAAAGCGACTTTTTTGATCCTCAACTTGGCTCGCGAGTAATTCGACACTTTGTTGGTTTGCAACGACTAGTGCTCGATTAAGAACGACTTGATAAAACGCAGAGATAATCTGTGCAATAACGGAGTCAATAGTAACACGAAGATTATAGTAAGCGATTTGCTCAGAGAATTTCGCAGCTTTAATATTAGCAATTGCGGTGCCTCCATTGTAGAGAAGCTGAGTTCCTCCGAGTTGTAATCCCCAACTTTGATTAATAGGGACTTGGTTTCCTGGCAACCCACTTGTGTTATTTAATGCAGGATCAATCCAGGAGTAGGTGGCATTTGTTACCCCAAGTTGAGGAATAATAGCCGAACGTACTGTAATAAAATTTCCGCTTTGTTGACGAATCGTATCGATTGCTATGAGGACAGAAGGGTTTTTTTGAAGTGCTGTCTTAACGCATTCATCAATGGTTAATCGTGGAGCTTGAGGTGCTACAACCCCTGATTGTATTTTAGTTCCAGCATCCATTAATGCTTTTGTGGAGGCAGGAATAGTCCCTCCTTTTTTTTCGAGATCTTGTTCAAAAAAAATTGAATTGGTGCCCAAAGCTGGCGTCGGCTTTGTTGTTATTGAAGGAGAGGGAGCTGCCACGGTTAATTCTGCGGAAACAACAGTATTAGAAGATATCAGATTCGTGTTCGGCCTGGGTGCTGTTGCTATCGTGGGATCTAATGGTAGATTGTGTTGTGTCGCTGGTGGGATTGGAAGAGAAAGAATGTTAGTATTTGAGGAAATTGGATCTGCTGACAAAGCAGTTTGATTCATTGTTGCGTTAGGAGAAGCTATGTTGGTTTCTTCATTGGAAGTTAATGTTGGGCTTGAAATTAAAAAAGAGGTTTCTCCAGCTACAGCAAAAGAGAGAGAAACTGTTAGCAAAAGAACACAACAATAGAAGCCAAGTCGAAGGCTTTTGGAGATGATGCCGAATATTTCAAGCCAATCACCTGCAGAGACTGGGAAGACAAATGGCTGCTGCGTTGATCTCGAAGTCTTCCTCAGGCAGTATGTACACACGCATATGTCGTCAGACTTCATCGTTCGCCTTGTCCTAATAAGCTTTGCACGGCACCTCATAACGATTCAGTGTAAAATATCCGGGCCAGGCAGGTTCTGAGAAGAGATATTTTTATCTGAAATCTTAAAATTCAATTTCAAAACACGACGGCCATCGCTTTCTTTAACAGTGACACAATAGTCTCCGATTAAGACTTGTTCTCCACGTTGTGGTAAATGGTCTAGCAGCTGCGTGACATATCCTGCAATGGTGCTGACATCAGTCTCTTCAAGCTTCAGGTTTATCATTTCTGAAAGGTCATGTAACGCGAATGAGCCAACGACTTCAAACTCGTGATCGCTAATGTGGCGAAGTTCTTCTTCAGCTGTATCAAATTCATCTTGAATCGATCCGACTAATTCTTCTAAGACATTATCGAGTGTAACAATTCCAACAGCTCCTCCATACTCATCAACAGCAATGGCAAGATGTGCATGCTGTGCTAAAAAAAAGTTCAATAACTTTTCTAGCGACATCATTTCTGAGACGTGCAAAAGAGATCGCTGAATAGCAGTTAATTCTTTTCGATTGGTAGAAATGGTCTCCTGTTGTTTTGTATGAGGAGGCACTTTTGGTGCAAAGCTCTTTTCCTTATTGGAGGGAGCTGCAATGCAAGCTAACAAATCTTTGATATGAACAAGTCCAGCAGCCTCATCTAATTCTCCAGAACAGATAGGGAAGCGGGTATGTTGTGATGCTACTACTTTAGCGATTTCTTCCTCAAAACGCTTGTTGAGGTCAAAGGTAATAACTTCACTACGTGGTGTCATGATATCTCGTACAACGCGGTGGCGAAGATCAAAAGCATTGAGTGCTAATTTTTGTCCCAAGGGAGTTATTTCATCAGTTTTAGTACTTTCTCCAAGAATCAATCGAACCTCTTCTTCGCTATGAAATAATTCTGTTTCATTAGCAGGCTCCAAGCCAAAGACATGACGCAGTAAAGCATTAGAGGCTCCATTGAGTAATGCAATAGCAGGACGAAAGAGAAGATAAAATGTTGTTAACAAGGGGCTGAGCCATAATATTGTTTGGATTGGTTTTCGAATCGCAAATGTTTTTGGTGATTGTTCACCCAGCACAATGTGAAGAAAGGTGATGAAGGTAAAAGCCACCACAAAGGAGCAGGAGGTGATGACCTTTTCTGAAGAAATTCCTATTGAAAAGAGGAGTGGAGTAAAAAGAGAGTTTAAAAATGGTTCGCCAATCCAACCGAGGCCTAGACTTGCAAGGGTTATGCCAAGTTGGGTTGCCGAGAGATAGGCATCAAGATGGGAAATAATGTGACGAGCGCGCCTTGCCCGTGGGTTCTTTTCTTCTATCAATGCTTCGATTTGGCTTGGACGAATCTTGACGATTGCAAATTCCGAAGCAACAAAAAGACCGTTGAGTAAGACAAGAAAAAGAATCGCTGCTATTTTAAAGAAAACAGTCTCACCTGAATCCCAGGAGATTGGTGAAAGATTGCAGACAAAAGGCTGGAAAAGTGAGAGAGGGCTAAAAGCCAAAGGCTCAGAAAAGGTGAACACAGGTAATAATATCAAGGGGAGAAGGAAAACATTCAAGAGACAAAGTAGATCGCTTTCTAATAGAGTTTCATGATCCACTTTTCAGAAGCATACCTCTAGCCCGAATATTTTATACTAAATCTATTACGGCTTGTGGAAAGCTCATCATTACGGCTTTGGGAGAGGTTATCTACAACTTTAATCACAAGTGATCAACCGTCTGGTATTAAGAATCGTTGTACCCAAACTCATGACAATTCCATATGAAGTATCATGGCTAGCCTACTTCACAATTTTCCTGGAAACATTAACAATACTACCAACTTGACTTTGTTACTCCTGGTATAAGACCGTTTGTGGCCATTTCACGAAAAGTGATACGAGAGAGTTGAAATCGTCGAATAAATGCTCTGCGACGACCTGTTAGTTGACAACGGTTTGACAGACGCACAGGACTTGCGTCGCGTGGAAGCTGGCTGAGCCCAATATAATCTTTTTTTGCTTTTAATTCAGTACGAAGAGCTGCCCACTTTGCAACAGTTGCGCGTTTGCGTTTCTCTCGTTCTAGCCATGAAGTTTTTGCCATAGGAAGTGAGACGATAGCGAAAAGAAATGGTTTAGCAAGCTCTTTTTGGCATTGTTAACCCGCATATTTCATACCGATCTACTGCGTAAGCCGGGAAGCCAGATGGATGCTGCGTTAGACTCACATTTTGATTTGGACAGTATGTACACATACAGCCCTACATCAAAATGCTCGTCTGCCTTACCCCATCAGCCTTCGCGGCCTCCTCGTCACGATCAGTATGAAATATCCGGGTTAACTAGGATATTTGATACTCAATCTATTACGGCTTGTGGAAAACTCATCATTACTACGTTGGTCTCGAATTATTATTGAGGTGGGTGGTAGGGACTCATACAGCCCTGCATCGCAATCCATCATCTTCGTTGACTCGCTCGCTCCCGCTCGTCTCGCCCTTTCAGGGCTGCCTAACCCGCATATTTCATACTGATTCTGCTGCGGCTTGCGAACACCTGATGGATACTGCGTCAGCTTCGAATTGCTCCTCGGGCAGTATGAAACATACAGCCGTCGTCGCAATCCATCACCTTCCTTGTCTATATCAGAATTCGCGGCGCCTCGCGACGAACCAGTATGAAATATCCGGGCTATCTGTCTTCGCGGCCTCCTCGTTACGATCAGCATGAAGTATTGGGGGTAGTGATTTTAGACATTGCCTTTTTCGGCTTCCATTTCATTTGGTTATAATAATCAATTCAGATTTTAGGATAATGATGAATTTGGAATAAAACTTCGGAGTAGTTTCATCGCAACCAGATCCTCTGCTAAATCTTTCCCTTTTGGTGTCTCTAAAATTTTAGGAATAGAAGTAAGTTCCTCTGCCTGCATAATCCAACGAAATGCTTCTAAACCTATTTTTCCTTGACCTAGATTTTCATGGCGATCAACGCGAGAGCCAAGGGAAGCCTTGGATTCATTAATATGCAACGCACAGAGTTGCTGAAGACCAACAATATGATCGAATTTCTGGAAAACTTTTTCTGCTCCATGGGGGCTCGAAAGGTCGTAACCAGCAGCGAAGACATGGGCTGTGTCAAGGCAAATACGTAGACGTTCAGGTGAGGAGACCTTATCAAGAATAGAGGCAAGTTCCTCAAAAGAAGAACCGAGGCAGCTTCCTTGTCCAGCTGTGGTTTCAAGTGCTATACGAACCTGAAGATTGGGGTGCTCTGCATGAATCTGGTTAAGGCTCTCCACCACACAACGAATGCCACTAGTAGTACCAGCACCCAGATGAGATCCAGGATGAAGAATTAAAAAAGGAATTTGCAGTTGATCACAACGTATTAATTCTTCCGTAAGCGAGCGGAGTGATTTTTCATGATTCTGAGTTTTTTCAACACCTAGATTAATCAGGTAACCAGCATGAGCAATCACCACTCCCAGCTTGCTGCGAAGCTTATGCTGGCTAAAGGCAGAAGCCTCCTCCTGAGTAAATGGTCTTGCGAACCATTGCATATTATTCTTTACAAAAATCTGCATTGCGGTGCATCCAATAGAAACAGCACGTTCGATGGCACGGTTAGGGCCACCTTCAGTAGAAATATGGGATCCGAGTAAGAGCATTCACTCAGTAATAAATGAAAACTTCAAGAATGTCCCATCTCAGTTTTGGTATAACAAAAATTTTTGTAAAAAAGTGAATTTCTTCTTGCACTTGTCGGTATTTGCACTACATTCACCCCTCACGGTCTTTCCAAAGCCTCCTAGTCACATGGTTTCATGTCTCTTGGATTCTCTAAACATCCTTTAATATGAGAGGAGGCGAAGCACCTAATTAACACTATGCCGACTATTAATCAACTCGTACGAAAAGGACGCCGCAAGGTTCTGGTGAAGTCAAAATCACCAGCCTTAGTGAGTTGTCCACAACGTCGTGGCGTTTGCGTTCAAGTAATGACTCGTACGCCTAAAAAACCAAACTCTGCCTTACGTAAAGTTGCAAAGGTCCGATTGACTAATGGTCAAGAAGTGATCGCTTACATACCGGGGGAAGGTCATAATTTACAAGAGCACTCGATCGTTCTAGTGCGCGGCGGACGTGTTAAAGATCTTCCTGGCGTTCGTTACCACATTGTAAGAGGAACCCTTGATAGTCTTGGAGTAGATGGCCGTCGTAGAAGCCGCTCGAAATACGGTGCTAAACGCCCCAAAGCGGGAGAAGAAGCAAAAACAGTTGGAAAGAAAAAGAAATAAAAATTTCTATCCCCTTACAAAAGATTTCCAAGTTTAGAAAATGAAACCATCAAACTCAGATTTAATCAGAAATGAAAATTTCGGCAGTCACTAATCTGTAACCTGAAACCCTAAATATACTATGTCCCGCCGCAAACGCGTCATCCATAAAGAAGTTAAACGTGACCTTCGCTATGCCAATCCTTTAGTTGCGCGTCTTATTACTTCTGTGATGCGTGAGGGAAAGCGCTCCATCGCGGAAAAAATTGTCTATACCGCCATTGAAACGACACGCTCTTCAAGCGATGTGGTCGATCCGCTTGATGTGCTTCAGAAGGCAATTGAGAATAGTCGCCCACGTCTTGAAGTAAAAAGCCGACGCGTTGGCGGTGCTACTTATCAAGTACCAATGGAAGTTCCAATGGATCGATCTTTGGCGCTTGCGATGCGTTGGATTGTTGGATTTGCCCAAAAAAGAAAGGGAGTTCCAATGGCGAAGGCACTTGCTAATGAACTTAAAGATGCTTCAGCAGGTCAAGGAGCAGCTATTAAAAAAAGAGATGATCTTCATAAGATGGCACAAGCCAATCGAGCATTTGCTCACTTCCGTTGGTAGTTTAAAATTTTTTATCTAGTACCAATCTTACTATTTTTCGTTATTCCAATATGGCCACTGCTAAAATTGATACCTCAAATCCGAATTCTCCGGATCGCGCTTTCCCATTGGAAAGAACGCGTAATATTGGTATTTGTGCGCACATTGATGCAGGAAAGACAACTCTTACTGAGAGGGTTCTTTTTTACACAGGCATGATTCATAAAATTGGTGAAGTCCATGAGGGAACTACTGTGACCGATTGGATGGAACAAGAACGTGAGCGTGGAATTACGATCACTTCTGCTGCCACAACCTGTAGCTGGAAGCAGCGAGTCGAAAAAGATATCGTGAAGCTTTATCCTGGAATTGAACAACGTGTTAACATCATTGACACTCCTGGACATGTTGATTTTACAGCAGAAGTAGAACGTTCTCTTCGGGTTTTGGATGGTGCAATTGCAGTATTCTGTGGGGTTGCTGGAGTGCAGCCTCAATCCGAAACAGTATGGCGTCAAGCAAACAAGTATGGCGTACCGCGTATTGCTTTTGTTAATAAAATGGACCGAACAGGTGCTAACTTTGCTAATGCCGTTAATGATATGCGCGTAAAGTTAGGCGCTAATGCCTGGCCAATTCTTATTCCTCTCGGCGCTGAAGATAATCTCCGTGGTCAGATTGATGTTGTAAACCAAAAAGCAGTATTTTACGACGACGACAGCAGCATGGGGTCCACCTATCGTATTGATGAAATTCCAGAAGAATGCCGTGCTCTAGCGGAGTCCGCTTATGAGGACCTGGTCAATCAAATGATGGACCTTGATGAAGAAGTGGGAAACCTATTCTTAGAGGAGAAACCGGTCACAAAAGAAATTTTAAAAAAAGCAATTCGTCGTCAAACAACCAGTAACCGTTTTGTTCCTGTAGCTGGTGGTTCTGCTTTTAAAAATAAAGGAGTTCAATACCTCGTTGATGCTGTGGTGGACTACCTTCCAAGTCCTATTGATATTGATGCAGCTCAAGGACAGGATCCCGATACAGGTAAAGAAAAATTAGCAGAAACTAATGACCATGCGCCATTCTGCTCTCTAGCATTTAAATTGTGGAGTGATCCTTTCGTAGGAAAACTTGTATTCTTCCGTGTTTACTCCGGCAAATTAAGTAAAGGAGATACCGTTTACAATCCTAGGACCAACAAACGAGAGCGTATCAGTCGTCTTATTCAGATTCAGGCAGACAAAAGACAGGATATTGAGACCTGTTACTCAGGTGATATTGCAGCTATTGTTGGAATTCGAAACATTACTACCGGTGATACATTGTGTAATGAAGATCATCCTATTTTGCTCGAGCCACCCTCCTTCCCTGACCCGGTTATTTCCATGTCGATTGAGCCAAAGACAAAAGCGGATCAGGAAAAAATGGGTAATGCACTTCAGCGTCTAGCAGAAGAAGACCCAACCTTTTGTGTATTTACTAACGAAGATACTGGTCAAACCATTATCGCTGGAATGGGTGAGCTTCATCTTGAAATCATCAGAGATCGTATGTTGCGTGAGTTCAAAGTTGATGCAGCTTCCGGAAAACCACAGATCGCTTACAAAGAGACAACGTTAATGCCAGCTGATGGAGAAGGAAAGCTTGTCAAGCAATCTGGAGGACGTGGTCAATATGGACATGTCGTTGTGAAAACTTCCCCTAATGAGCGTGGTAAAGGAATTACGATAGAGAATAAAGTTGTAGGAGGAGCAATTCCAAAAGAATTTATCCCAGCAGTAATGAAAGGACTTAATGAAGCAACACTGAATGGGGTAGTTGGTGGGTATCCAGTTATTGATCTTCATGTTGATATCGTCGACGGATCCTACCATGATGTCGATTCCAATGAACTTGCATTTAAAATGGCAGCTATTTTTGCATTAAAAGATGCTATGAAAAAAGCAAAAGCCATCCTTTTAGAACCGATCATGAAAGTGGAAGCGATTACTCCTGAAGAATATCAAGGAGATATTATGGGAGATTTAAATCGTCGACGTGGTAAAATCATCTCTATAGAGACGAAAGCGATTAGCACAAGCGTGAATGCTGAAGTCCCATTAGCAGAGATGTTTGGCTATGCAACAGCCATTCGCTCCCTTTCCAAAGGACGTGCTGCCTACTCCATGGAACCATCTCATTTTGAACAGGTTCCTGCCCAAGTCTTGGCAGCAGTACTGGATCAGAAAAGCTAATTCAACGAACACCACAACTTTACACTTCAATTTACATGGCCGCTGGACAACGCATTCGCATTAGACTTAAAGGTTTTGATTTTCGCCTTCTTGATATTTCTGCATTAGAAATTGTAGAGACTGCAAAACGAACAGGTTCAAAAATTGCTGGGCCAATTCCATTACCCACACATATTGAAAAGTTCACAGTCAATCGCTCACCTCATGTCGATAAAAAATCGATGGATCAATTTGAAATCAGAACACACAAACGACTTTTAGATATTCTTGAACCAACAGCGAAAACTGTTGATGAGCTTCGAAAGCTCAATTTACCTGCAGGTGTTGATATCTCTATTAAAATCTAAAAGGTTTTATATAATCAGAACGTTCTAAATCTATATAAATTTTATGCCACTTGGAATTCTAGGAAAAAAAATAGGAATGACCCGTATCTATGACGAAAAAGGTCACGTTCATGCCGTTACCGTTTTAGAGGTCAGGGACAATACCATTTTACAAGTAAAGACTCTAGAAAAAGAGGGTTATCGGGCTGTTCAACTAGGTTTTGATCATCAAAAAGAGCATCGTGTCACTAAAGCACAACTCGGACATTTCAAAAAAGCAGGGTCAACTCCTAAACGCTTTTTAAAAGAGTTCAGACTTAATCCTGATGAAGTTGCTCCTGAACTTGGAGGGTGGGGGATTTCAAATCTACAAGTAGGACAATTTGTTGATGTCATCAGTACATCAAAAGGAAAAGGATTTCAAGGTGTGGTACGACGCTTTAAGTTTGCAGGACAGCCTGAAACACATGGATCGATGATGCATCGCCGCAATGGTGCTATCGGAAACCGTCTTACTCCTGGACGTGTCTGGAAAAATATGGGGATGCCCGGTCATATGGGATCAGAACGTATTACCACTCAAAATCTCAAAATTGTACAGCTTCGTGAAAATGATGGAGTTATTCTTATCAGCGGAGCTGTACCAGGAGCTAAGGGTAATTATGTCATGGTTCGCCCTTCCAAGAAAAAAGCATCTTTTAATTCCAAACTAGCAACTCCAACTCAAGCTAGCTAACCATTCCAAGATTCATCCGACGTATGAAATCAACTCTTCTTACTATTGATCTCGCCAAAAAAGCGAATATAGAAATCATTACTACAGGTAAAGGAACTCAAGCAGTTCACGATGTAGTAGTCGCTATGAGAGCTAACCGCCGTAGTGGTACTGCTTCAGTAAAAACAAAAGCAACAGTGCGTCTTTCTGGAAAAAAACCATGGAAGCAAAAAGGAACTGGACGGGCTCGTGCTGGCTATGCAAGTTCTCCTGTATGGGTTGGTGGTGGCGTTTCACATGGTCCACACCCTAGGTCCTATGCAAAAAATGTTACTAAAGCAGTTAAGAAGTTAGCTTTTAAAAAAGCATTCAGTGCACGACTACTTACAAACGATATTTTATTAACAGAGTCATTTAGCATTGAAACCTCGAAGACTAAAAGTTTTCTAGAACTACTTCAAAAAATCCATACTAGTAGTGGTAGTGAGCTAAACATAAATTCACTTCCGACAACATTGATCATTTCCACCTCCTTTACTCAAAATACATTTCTTAGTGCCAGAAATGTTAAAACAGCTCTATTAATGAGTTCTGAAGAGGTAAACACAGAGCAGCTTCTTGCTTTTGATAAGATTATTGTCACACAGGAGGCACTTACTACATTGGGAGTACGAATTGCATAATATTTTATGAAGGAAGCATATCAACTCATTCAAAAAATTCACATTAGCGAAAAGGCAACATTTGTTGCTGAAAAGCTGAATCAATATGTTTTCCGCGTCAGTACGGAAGTCAATAAAATTGAAATTAAAAATGCTATTGAGCGTCTTTTTAAAAAGAATGTAATTGCTGTTCGAACAATGCAATATGCAGGAAAAAAGAAAAGAGAACGTCGCGCTGACTTTGGACGTCGCCCCCATTGGAAAAAAGCTATTGTTAGCTTAGCGCCTGGGGAGAAAATAGATATTGCTTAATTTACCTTAAATCTTTCTGAATTATGGCACTCAAGACATTTAGACCTCTTACTCCTTCACGCCGCTTTATGGCGTTACCTTCTTTTGAAGAGATTACCAAAAGCAAACCTGAAAAATCTCTCTGCGAGATTAAACCACGTACTGGGGGTCGTAATAACAGAGGAAGAAAAACCTCGCGTCATCGTGGAGGTGGACATAAGAAATTATATCGAATTATTGATTTTAAACGCTTTCATCGCGATGTCGTTGGAGAGGTTTTATCCGTAGAATACGACCCTAACAGGACTGCACGGATCTGCCTTGTCCAATATCCTGATGGTACCAAAACATACATTTTAGCT
>JAIPKF010000023.1 GCA_021733705.1 Chthoniobacterales bacterium | reverse complement strand
GGAGTAAAGCCAATAGTGAAGCCTGGAGTGACGCCTATATCAATGCCAGGGATGTTGTGAACAGCATCGATTGGAGGAGGTCTGACCCCATCAACACCTGGGATAAAGTCTGAAATAACGCCTATTATTTCTCCTGGAATGTGACCTGGATCGATACCAGCAATAGTGCCTGTAATGGGATGAACCGCATCGATTCGAGTTGGCGGCAGTAATGGTTTAGGGACAGCAAAAATAGAATTTACGCATGCAACATTCGTAATTAAAAACAACAAGAAGATATTTTTTTTCATAATTAATAAATCAATACCTTTTAATCAGTAGTAAATTTTTCCTCAAAAATAAGTGAAATCAAATAATTGAGCCTGATAAATTGAGATCGATTCGCTTCGCATGTATTTTGGCACACGCTCGATCGAGGGAAGCTTCATGCGTACAATCAAAGTGCTGTAGTGGTGCACGCAAAAAACTTCTACTTTCTTATCTTCAATTATCTCTGTAGAGCTTCATCTCATCGTAGTGATGATGAGGCGAAATAACTGAGGCTAACTATTTTTATGAGATCAAACTTATCCTTAGCCGCAAAACATATATCAACTTGCTCACGGTCCAGGGCACTTAAAAAAGTGCTTTTTGTGAAGGAAGAGAGGGAAGGGGATCTATTGTTATGGGGTATTTGGGGGATATTTTTTCTTAAAAAAAAGAGCGCGCATACTGAACAAAAAAAGGGACATGATGTCAAACCTTTTTTTAAAAATAATTTTAGCTCTACAATGATTAACCCGCATATTTCATACCGATCACCTGCGGAGACCGGGAAGACTGATAGGATTAGGTAGACGAGTATTTTGATGCCGGGCTGTATGTGTACAGACTGCCCAAATCAAACTGGGATTCTAACGAAGTATACATCTGGCTCCCTGTTTGGCTTTCCGAGCTCATCGTCACGATTAATACGGAGTATCCAGATTAAAAATTTCTTTTAAAAATCGATTGTACAAACAGATCTATTCGAATTCCAGAATCTGGCTTATTAGGAGTACGACTAAGGTCTATCTTCCCATCCTTGTATAACAGATCCGGGAAAAAGTTTTTCTGCCTCTTCCATCACTGCAGGGCTTTGATAGGCTTTTACAAAATCTTTCACTAGTTTGGAGTCTTGATTGTTTTCACGAGCGACGATGAGGTTAACGTAGGGGGAATCTTTTTCTTCTATAAATAGTCCATCACGTATTGGTAGGAGATTTACTTCAGAGGCGTAGCCTGTATTGATCACGGCAATATCAACATCTACTAATGAGCGTGGTAGTTGAGCTGCATCAAGTTCAATGATTGAAAGATTTTTTTGATTGCTGATAATATCTGCTCTGGTTGCAGTTCCTGTACCTCCTTCTTTTAAAACAATAAGTCCTTGTTTTTGCAGTAAAAGAAGTGCACGTGCCTGATTGCTAGGATCGTTTGGGATGGCAATTTTGGAATGATCTTTGAGCTCGGAGAGATTTTTTATCTTTTGCGAATATCCTGCGATTGGAAAAATAAAGGTTTTACCAACGGCGACTAATGGGTAGCCGCGGTCTTTTACTTGAGCTTCTAAATAAGGCTTGTGCTGAAAGACATTGAGATCAATCGACCCATCATTAAGAGCTGTGTTTGGAATCGCATAATCAGAAAAAGTAACAACTTCAACTTTGATTCCATATTTTTCTTGAGCAATCTGGGCAACTAGGTTGATCAAATCAGATTCCCGTCCAGACATCACGCCAACTTTGAGTGTGTTGCTTTCTTGTTTCTTATGGCAACTTATAAGTAAAAAAGAGACTAATGTTATTAAAAAAGGAATGGAAAATTTCATTGTTTCACATTAGCGATGATTGCATTTTTTCACAAAATAATTACCACTATATTGAATGAGTTGTACAAAAAGCACCAAGATGAGCACTGTTAAAAACATCATTTTAATATCAAATCGTTGATAGCCATATCGAATCGCAACATCTCCTAAACCACCACCACCAATAGTTCCAGCCATGGCTGAGTAATTAACCAATGTCACAAGAGTCATGGTGATGCTATTAATAATGCCTGGCAATGCCTCTGGAATAAAAACTTTAGTGATGATTTGCAGCGAACTTAAGCCCATAGCATTAGCAGCATCGAGTAGTCCTTCTGGCAGTTCCATAAGCGCCCCCTCCACAAGGCGCGCAGTGAAAGGAATAGCTCCAATACTCAATGGAACAATTGCAGCAACAGTTCCAATGCTTGTTCCAACGATTAATCGTGTGAGCGGAATGATGGCAACTAAGAGAATGATAAAAGGAATTGATCTTCCAATATTGACGATCATTTCTAACAAATGGTGTGCTTGAGGATGTGACAAAATCTGATGAGGTTTGGTCACCTCAAGAGCTATACCCAGTATTAGTCCTAAGATAGATGCAACTATGGCAGAGACAAAAACCATGAGCAATGTTTCCCCTAAAGCTTGAGTAAGAATATTAATCATTGGTGATATAGCCGAGGATTTCTACTTGTACATGATGTTCGATAAAAAAGCGACGGGCCGCCTCACATTGGCGACATTCTCCAATAAGTTCTGCAAGCAGGCAGCCAAATTTTGCACCTCCAGCATATTCTATATCCGCACTTAAGATATTAATATCGATTTCAAAAATACGACTTGCTTCTGAGATGAGTGGTTTGTCAACGGTAGTTCCTGTAAATCCAAGCTTCACTAAAGGGAAATTTTGACCAGTAGACTCTGCGCTCACCCTTGCTAAATACTCTTCGGGAATATTTAATTGAAAAGTTGAATCAATAAAGTTACGAGCTAAATCTGTTCTTGCATTACCAAAAAACCATGAGACTGTCCCTTGCTCAACAAGATGGCCCTCATTGAGAATGGCTACTTCATCGCAGATCGACTTAACTACATCCATCTCGTGGGTAATAAGCAAAATAGTCAGCCCTAATCGTGCGTTAATTTCCTTTAAGAGTAATAAAATTGAACGTGTTGTTTGTGGATCGAGTGATGAAGTTGCCTCATCACAAAGCAGTACTTTAGGAGAGGAGGCAAGTGCTCTGGCAATAGCTACTCTCTGTTTTTGTCCTCCAGAGAGTTGGGAAGGATAGGCATTAGCACGATCCTCGAGTCCAACTAAATGAAGTAGTTCGTTAACACGAGCATCAATTTTTTCTTTGGGGAGATTTTCTAACTCAAGTGGTAATGCGATATTTTGAAAAACTGTACGTGACGTTAATAAGTTGAAGTGTTGAAAAATCATTCCTATTTTTCTACGTATCAGCCTCAGCTCCTCTTTATCGAGTCGTGTCATGTGATAACCATTAACGATGACCTCACCGGAACTAGGTTGTTCCAATAAATTAATAGTTCGAATGAGAGTGCTCTTTCCTGCACCTGAGGCTCCAATCACACCAAAAATTTTCTTGGCTTCTACATGAAGATTAATATCACGAAGGGCATGAAAGGTCTTTTTTCCTCTTTTATAAATTTTATTAACGCCGATGAGTTCAATCATAAAGGAGAATGTTATTGGAGAGAGTTTCTGACTTCGATTTTAGGGAATATGCTCTAGGATGGCAAACGAGTGCAGATAAAAGAGGTGTTCTGAGTTAGAGGAGTTAAAGTAAATTTTTTTTGTAGAGCAGGAAGGAGGAAAAAATCCCCGGGATGGAAAGTCATACCTTGACATTCTATTTCACCTGTTAAACAGGTAATTATTGCAAAATCCTCTGAGGTGGTGATCTCTCGAGATATAGATAAATTCCATTTTTCTGAATGAAAATAATTTGAAATCATAGGTGAATCTCTGTTCTGAAGGGATGGTTCCTCATCTTCAAAGTCAATCGATTCCATGGCTTCTTCAAAATGAAGAGTGCGAGTGCGACCTTCACTATCACGACGATTCCAATCAAAGACACGATAGGTGGTGTCACTGTTTTGTTGAATCTCAATCACAAGATTTCCTTTGCCAAGTGCATGAAGGCGTCCACTTGGAATAAAAAGGGAGTCCCCTGTTTTGACATTAATACAATGTAAAACTTGATTGAGAGTTCCATTCTTTAAAGAGCATTCAAACATTGTGCGAGTGACTCCTTTTTTTAATCCAGCATAGCAAAAAGCATCCACATCTGTTTTTAAAAAAAACCAAAATTCAGTTTTAGGTTCACCACGAAGCTTAGAAGCAGTTGTTGCTCTTGGATGGACTTGTAGTGAAAGCATTTCTGTGGCATCTAAAATTTTACAGAGTAAAGGAAAAGAGGATGAACTATTTCTCAAATGTTTTGACCCAAAAATAGCAACTCTGTAATGATTCCAGAGTTGATGAAGCGTTTTTCCTTGAAGTGGACCATTCTCTACAATGCTTTGGGCCTCGGATCGATCTACTAATGCCCAGAGCTCCCCAATTAGAGTCGATTTTGGAAGGGTGATATGAAATTCGGTTTCTAAAAGACGACCTCCCCAGGGGCGCTCCATCAAGATGGGTTTAAAAGTAATGGGGCCGTGTGAGATCATTAGTGGTTCTAACATTAACAGGTTTATTTTCTCATGGTCAAAACTTGAGTTTGCTTTTTAAATTAAATATTGAGATTCTTTTGCGATGAGTAATGTGTCTGGCATGAAATCGGTTCCACCTGATTCACGATCTCCTCTTTTTGTTTCAAGAGACACGCAATCTGAGTTAGAGAAAGGATTGCCGGTAGAACAATCGAGCGCTCTTTTGAATATTAGAAATGTGACTGAAGAAGGAGCTTCATATTCATTTCTTTATTCTTGTTTGAGGAAACTTTGGAGATCTATTTATAATTTTTTTAGTTATGTTTCCTCTTGTTTCACATTTGGTTTTTCAAAAAACTCCTTCCAAAATGTGACTAGAAATCAAAATACTACTTTAGAGATATTAGATGATCAAAAAAAAGCTGCTCTGATTTTAAAGGAATATTTTCAAAAGGAACGAATTGTAAGGCATTACGGGGGAGTATATGAGAAAAAAAGACGTTTTTATGTCAAGCAAAAAGATTTTTTTGTAAATTATCTTCAATATTTGCAGAACTCTGTTGTTACTCTTAACAATATAATACAAAGCAAAACTGAAGAAATAGGAGTAGAAACAGAACCTTCTGTTTTAATTCCTGATATTCTTAAAAGACTTCAATTCTTAAAAAAGCAGAGTGAATATCAAGTGCTAGCAAATGATATAGAAAATAGACTTTTGCTAGAAAGAAGACTTGAAAATGGAGCATCTATTTTTTCGGCAAAGGCGCTTTCTACAACAATCGAACTTAATTTAGAACGGTTGAGTACAAAGCAACATTCCAATGATAGACTACAAGAGCAACTCAAGGCTCTCTATAACAAGAATCAAGATTTTTTATCAATGGCACATTTTGATGATCCTAACTTTTTTGCTCACATCCATGTAACTATGGACCATGCTGCATTGGAATCATTAGAAACATTAAATGATGAAAATTTAGAAACACTAAGAACCAATAATAAAAAATCAGAAGCTGGATTTGAAAACAATATGTTAGTTTTTCAAAACGACATTCAAATAATGGTAAATCGGCTCCAAGGTGCATTGAATGCTATTAGTGAAAAAAAAGCACTTGAGGAGAGTAGAGCTTATATAGAAGGCAGACGAGAATCGCGTATACGTGGTGGAGGCCCAATTTAAAATAGCCCAGCATCACAATCCTTCGCCCGCCTTGTTTGCATCAGGATTTGCGTCACCTCGCGACGAACCAGCATGAAATATGCGGGCTAAAGGGCTTGTGCTGCTGCATAAGCACTGGCCCAAGCCCACTGAAAGTTGTACCCTCCGAGCCATCCTGTTACATCTACTACTTCACCGATAAAAAAGAGTCCTGCAATACGGTGTGATTCCATCGTTTTGGAAGAGAGTTCACTAGTGGAGACGCCACCTCGAGTTACTTCTGCTTTAGGATAGCCTTCTGTTCCAGAAAATCTCATAGGCCACTGATGAAGTAAGTTTAATAATTTTTGAAATTCGCGATCAGAGTATTTTTGAGCGGGCTTAGAAAATCCGTGCCGTTCGCTCCAAGCTTCTGCAAAACGCTTTGGAAGGTATCTACCAAGAAGATTGGAAAGAAGAGCTGATGAAGAGCGCTCTTGTTCTAAGCACGTATGCTTTTCTACTTCAGGAATGAGATTAAAGAGGAGTTCTTTCTCTCTATTCCAGTAGGAAGAAATTTGTAAAATAGCAGGACCACTAAGTCCACGATGAGTAAAGAGAAGTGATTCTTCAAAATTGATTTCTTCTTGGTGCACACGCACAGGTAAGGAGACTCCAGCAAGATTGCTGCAAAACGTTGCATCCAGAGCATCAAAGGTTAGTGGAACAAGAGCAGGTTGAAGGGGAGTGATGGCTAATCCAAATTGCTTTGCAATACGATACCCTAAGTCAGTAGCCCCAAGCTTTGCAAAAGAGAGTCCTCCAGTGGCAATCACGAGGGATGTTGAGGTCAATATTCCTTGTGAGGTGTTCACTTGGAAACAGTCTGTTTTAGAGATTTCGTAAACAGAGCATGAAGTTAATAACGAGACGTGATGAGTAAAACACTCTTCAAGGAGAAGTTTTATAATTTCACGAGAGCTACCAGTGCAAAACTGTTGACCTCTTTTTTTTTCGTAATAGGAAATGTTATGTTGCTCTACTAATGAAATAAAATCCCATGGTGAATAGCGAGCTAATGCTGATTTACAGAAATTAGGATTTTCAGAGAGATAATTTTCTGCTGAAGCATGAATGTTTGTGAAATTACAGCGACCACCACCTGAAATTTCTATTTTTTTTCCAACTTCCTTGTTGTGTTCTAACAAAGCAACCTGACGACCTCTTGCTGCAGCTTGAGATGCACAAAAGAGGCCCGCTGCACCTCCTCCAATAACGATGACATCATAGTGAGTTAAAGATGATAGCGTCATCGTAGGTGGTATTAGTATTAAGAAAGAAAAGAACAATGAACCATAGCTTCTTTTTTAGATGAAGGAATAAACAATTACTATAGTGACGTCATCTCTTAAATCAGATATGTTTCGATTTATGGAAAAACGTACCTTTGAGGCTCTCGGAGTCTCGCAAGAAATTATTAAAGCAGTTGCTCAGCTCGGTTTTGAGGAAGCATCGCCAATTCAAACAGCAGCTATCCCAATATTAATGTCAGGGGTTGATGTAGTTGGACAGTCTCAAACAGGCTCAGGAAAAACAGCTGCCTATGCAATTCCTGCCATTGAAAAAATTGATCCTGAACTTACTTCTGTCCAAATACTAATTTTATGCCCTACACGTGAGCTTGCAACTCAAGTAGCGGACGAGGTTTATAAGTTGACAGCTTTTAAACGCTCTATCCATTGTGTTCCTATTTATGGAGGAGCGTCCTATGAACGCCAATTATTCGAGCTTAAAAAAGGTGTTCAGATTGTTATTGGAACACCAGGTCGTCTTATTGATCACTTGGAACGAGGCACTCTCAAACTTAATCACTTGAAGATGGTCATCCTTGATGAAGCAGATCGCATGCTTGATATGGGCTTTCGTGACGATATTCAAAGGATTCTTGAGACCACTCCAAAAGAACGTCAGACGGTTTTCTTTTCAGCGACCCTTTCAAAGCCAATTCGGGACTTGATTAATCGTTTTTCAAAAGATCCCCAAATGGTGAAGATAGAGCAAAAAGAATTAACAGTACCCACGGTAGAACAATTTTTTTACGAAGTTCAGCCACGGATGAAGACAGAAGCATTTATTCGTCTCATCGACTTTCATGGTTATAAGTTAGGTATTATTTTTTGTAATACACAACGCATGGTCGATGAGCTTGCTGATGCTCTGCTTGCTCAAGGATTTTCAACAGATCGTCTCCATGGTGGTATTCCACAGGGACAGCGTACTCGTGTAATGAACAAATTCAAAAATTCTGAATTTGAATTTCTTGTTGCAACTGACGTTGCCGGACGCGGTATTGATGTTGATAATTTAGAACTTGTTGTCAATTACGATTTGCCCTACGATCCAGAGGATTATGTTCATCGCATAGGACGTACTGGACGTGCTGGGAAAAAAGGAATGGCAATGACTTTTGTCAGTGGTCGTGATATTTATAAGCTTCAATATATTGAGCGTTATACAAAAACAAAAATTCAGCGAGGTATTATTCCAACAGCGGTTGAAGTTGAAGGAAAAAGAGCAGAGCTGCTCTATGCAAAACTTCTTAAAACACTCGAAGCTTCCTCTTATAAAAAACATGATATCATCATGGATCGTCTTTTAGAGGCAGGCTATCATTCTACCGATATCTCTACAGCTCTTTTTTCTCTTTTGCTCGGCTTTTCCTCAGATGTTCCTCCACTTGCAATCAAGGAAAAATCTATGAATTCTCGTGATCGCGATCAGGAAGATGCTCATTTTGCACGTGGTAAAAATTACAAAAGTGGAAGAGGGGAGAGCGGACAGCGTGGTCGTGAAAGGGATCATAGCAGTCATGGTCATTACAGCGCTTCTCGTAGTGATTCTAGAGGAGGAAGCGAGGGCGGGAGGTTTGCTAAAAAAGCTTTTAGTAAAGGGCCCGTACGCAAGTACTCTAAAGCTCGATAAGCATCTCTGTTCGGAAAAATGGGTAGGATTATGCTACAAGCTGTAGGTTCTTATACCCGTTCTATTAGAATTTCATACCAATCACCCCTGCGGAAGCTGGAAATCAGTAAAAGGCGGGCGAAGGATTGTGATGCCGGGCTGTATGAGTACATACCGCCCAAATCACAATTCGAGACCAACGCAGTAATGATGAGCTTTCCACAAGCCGTAATAGATTTAGTATGAAATATGCGGGCTAGGACTATGTTCTTATCCCTTCACGTACCAAACAGAAGTGCGCTTGCTCCTCGGTCTTGCTTTTTAAAAAATAATCCCTGTTTGTAATCCTATGACTAGGGCATTAGGAATGCTACCGAGTCCATTAGGGTTGACAATCCATTGTAGATCGGGTTGAAGATAGAAAAAACGTGAGAAATTAATCCGATAACCAAATTCACTCACCATTTCATAAGAAGGGTGTTGGTTATTATTGGTTTCCTCGAAGGAAATATAGTTAGAGCTAAAACCACCGTAACCAATACCAAATATAGTAAAATCATTTTTTCTACCCGGGATAAGTCCAGTATAAATGGCACCCCCTTTAGCTTGAAATGTAATAATCGTGTTTTCTATACTGGGGGTGTATCCGAACTCTGTCCAAAGTAATAATCCAGCATCGGTCAAGGGATTGGGGCGATAAATAACCTGATCGCCATGACAATAGAAGGCATAGGAGTTCGCAAGCGAGGTATTACTTGGATATTGGGCTGTTCCCTCAGCACTGTAATAGGCGCCAACAAAGTAATGGCCAGGAAATCGTTTCATTTTGGAGACATCCACAGGCTCTTTAAAAGACTTGTCAGAGGATAGCTCCTCTTGGGATGCAAGGGATTTCTTTTTCTCGCCATTTCCAAAAATCCAGGTGCTACCGGCTTTGCCAAACTCAGGATTCCAATCATACTGTGTAAAGTAGGAGGCTGCATCATTGGGATAAAAATTCCAATTCAACCCATTAATAGAAACATTGGTGATTTGGAAAATTCCAAATCGAAGTTCGGTATCATGTGTCATTAATATTTTCAGACGACTGGCCCAACTCGCATTGGGGTTCCATGTTGTTCTCAGGTTTGTGGGATTAGCTTGTAATGAGCCGATATAGTTAGAGAGCACCGGTGAATTATCAAATTCATCCATAGCAGCAAAACGTCCGATATTAAGATTAATACGGTCATGATAGAAAAGCTGTTGATAGTAAAGGTTGACCCATTTGATAGTGGTTCCTCCAACAGAACCGTTAACTAGAAAGAAGTTACCGATATTTTTTGTTGAAAGATTATTTCTATCTCCTCCATCTTGTTGTTCAACACTCATGATGAAATGTCCTCCGTGCCAGCCGAATAATTTCTCCGTATCAATTAAGCTCGTAATTGCAATGTTATCAATGTAGGTGGATCCTTGAGGGTGAAGGCCTCCTACAGGGTTTCCGGCAACAATAGAAGTATATGTCGCAGAAAAATCGATGCCATGTTTACTCAACTGATCACGCGGTCCTCCAATAAAAAGAATGCTGCTTGAGGCAAATTCTAATTCTTTTACCGTGTGCGGCATTGCTGGCATTGTATTTTGAGGAGTTATAGGGCGCATGGCTGAAGAAGTAGGATCAAAAAGCTCGTTCATAAGATCCTCCTCCTCTTCATCAAATTTTGATTTAAGAATCGCTGCTGCTCTATTTAAGACTTCCTCCTTTTGCTCAAAAAAAGAGGAGTTGCTAAGGGGCTGCTGAGCATCTTGATTGGTGGAATTAGCAGAAAGTGCGGCTGCTAAAAAAATGCAAAGCGGTACAAACATAAAATAAATTTGAGATGGGGTTACAGTAAAATTACATTTTGTGGCTTAACATCCTTGTCTTGAATTAGCAAGAAAAAAATTAAAATGAATCGATTTTTTCATAATTTTTTTATTCTGGATATTTGATGCTAATCTACATTGGAGACCTGGAAGCCCCATAGATACTGCATAAGAATCACATTTTGATTTGGATAAGGATATACATCAGCAGTACGGAATCAAAATATTTTCCTCCCTTGTTCAGTCAGGCTTCGCAGACTCCTCGTAACTATCAGTATGAAATATCCAGGATAGGAGGCTTCTCTTGAAGAAGTGCTTGAATAGAAGAGGTTCGAGGTTTATAAACCAGCAGCAGTTTTATTATTTTTTAATTACTTTCCTATGCAATTTTTCAATCATAACGAATTTGATAACCACGAACATGTTTCTTTTTTTAGCTGTCCTAAAACAGGTCTCAAAGCAATTATCGCTATTCATAATACGAATCTTGGACCAGCTCTTGGGGGATGTCGTATGTGGAACTACAAAAATGATGAGGAGGCCTTACATGATGTCCTTCGTCTTTCTAAAGGAATGACTTATAAAGCTGCATTAGCAGATATTCCTATTGGTGGTGGAAAGTCAGTTATTATTGGTGATCCCAAACGTGAGAAAACGCCTGAGTTAATGGAAAGCATGGGAAGAGCAGTAGAATCATTAGGTGGTAAATATATTATTGCTGAAGATGTGGGAACTTGTGTTGAAGATATGAATCAGCTGAGTAAGGAGACTCAGTATGTTACAGGAGTTCTTCAAAATAACAAAGGTTCAGGTGATCCTTCGCCGACAACAGCGTATGGGGTTTTTCTTGGATTAATTCCAGCCGTGAAACATCGTCTCAAAAAAGAGAGTCTTCGAGGTTTAACCGTCTCGATACAAGGATTAGGACATGTCGGGTATTACTTATGTAAATATCTTCATGAAGAGGGGGTCAAACTTTATGTATGTGACATTGACGATGATAAAGTTGATGTAGCTGTTCAAGAATTTGGGGCGATACCGTTACCTTTTCATGAAATTTATGATGTTAAAGCTGATATTTTTGCGCCCTGTGCCTTAGGTGGAATACTACATGATGAAACGATCAAGCGACTTAAAGTGAGTATAGTTGCTGGTGCTGCCAATAATCCCCTTGAGGCACCCCACCATGGCACCATGCTCAGCGATCGCGGTATCCTCTATGCTCCTGATTATGTAATAAATGCTGCTGGACTTATGCGTGTTTATCATGAGTATGCAGCAAATCAAGGCGCTCTATTTTCTGAGGAACATATTTTAAAGCAGGTAAAAAAAATCCCTGAAAAACTCGAAACAATTTTTGACTATGCTGATAAAAATGGTATTTCCACGGCAACTGCAGCAGATGCTTTGGCAGAGCAGATTTTCAAAAAACATTCTTTTAAAAAGGCAGCTTAACACAGATGCCTGTTCACTCTCAAAAGTTATCCGATGATTCTGATGTCACTCTTCGTGACGAAGTGACCTTGAGCATTCTAGATGTTGCTTTTGGGGGAAGCGGTATTGGAAGGATTCATGATAAAGTCTGTTTTACAAAAGGGGTTATTGATGGAGAAGAGGTGCGTGCTCGTATTACACGAAAAAAAACACGTTTTTTAGAGGCCTCTCTTCTATCTATTGAAAAAAAATCACCCCATCGTGTGGAGCCACCGTGTCCCTATTTTCTTCATTGTGGAGGGTGTTCCTATCAACATATTGATTATTCTCACCAGATGAAAATAAAAGAGAAACAACTTCATGATACCTTGGAGCGACTCGGAGGGATTCAGAATCCACCTGTTAAGACGATGATTCCTTCACCGGAACCTTTTCGTTACCGTAATCGTATTACAGTGCATGTAAGAAAGGGAGTTCTTGGATTTTTTAAAGAGAAGGGGAGTGATGTCATCGAGATTCAGAACTGTTGTATTGCATCAGATGAGGTGAATCAATCTCTTGTAAAATTAAAAGCGCAACGTCCTCAAGATGGCGATTACCTTCTTGGTGAAAAAGAACGCTACGGTGGATTTCGTCAGGTGAATAATGAGGTTGCTAAAATATTACTTCATGAGATGAAACGTTATGCTGGTACTGGGGAGGTGCTCATTGATGCTTATTGTGGAGCAGGATTTTTTTCCCATGCTCTTGCTCCTCTCTTCTCCAAGGTGATTGGAATAGAACGATCTCAAGGGTCTATTATTCTAGCTCGCCAGGATGCAGCTTCTCATGAAAAATTTGAGGAAGGGAGTGTCGAAGAGATGCTTTCTAAACAATTACAAGAGGCTTCTCTTTTGGATGCTACCTTGATCCTAGATCCCCCTTCGGAGGGGCTTTCCGAGCTAGTCATTCAATCAATTTTAAGCTTCCCTCCTACAAAAATTGTTTATGTTTCCTGCAATCCAGCAACACTTGCTCGTGATATCAAGAGGCTCTCGCTTCATTATAAATTACAGGAATCAACACCGCTTGATATGTTTCCCCAGACAGCTGAAATAGAATCTATTAATTTGTTAACTCGTCATGACATCCTTCATTAATGTAGCAGGTTACCATTTCGTACCATTACAAAACCTTTCTGAATTAAAAAAAAAATTAGAGTCTCTCTGTTCTGAGTATGATTTGAAAGGGACTATTTTACTCTCCCAAGAGGGGATGAATCTTTTTGTAGCAGGAAATAGAACAGCGACAGATCAATTACTTGAGGAGTTACGTGCGATTCCTGGGTGTTCTGCTCTAGAGGTTAAAGAGAGTGAGAGTTCTACTCAGCCATTTCGGCGTATGCTCATAAAAATCAAGAAAGAGATTATCTCCTTTGGGGTGGAGGGGATTAATCCTGCTCGGTACTCTTCACCAAAAATTCCCCCCAAAAAGTTAAAAGAGTGGCTTGATCAAAAAAAAAGAGTAGTGCTTCTGGATACTCGCAATGAGTATGAAGTGCGCATGGGAACTTTTAAGGGAGCTCTTCCTGCAGGGATTCAACATTTTCGTGATTTTCCAGAAGCTGTTAAAAAACTCTCTGAAGAGTTGAAGGAGGCCACGGTGGTGACCTTTTGTACAGGAGGAATTCGTTGTGAAAAAGCAGCCCCTTTTATGGAACGAGAAGGTTTCAAAAATATTTTTCAACTCGAAGGAGGAATCCTCAATTATTTTAAAGAGTGTGGAAGTGCTCATTATGA
>JAIPKF010000022.1 GCA_021733705.1 Chthoniobacterales bacterium | reverse complement strand
CGAATCACTGGATCGGCTTAATAGGGGTGAAGGAGAAACGTTCACGATGAAAGAATTAAGCGAAAAATTTAACTTAGACTGAGTTTTTCATGAAAGAACTCATTCTTGATAAAAATTTTCTTGAAGACCTTACCTATTGGATTCGAACAGATCGGAAAATATCATTGAAAATCACGGAGCTCATCGAAGCTATCAGGCGAGATCCTTTTGAAGGAATAGGAAAACCAGAACCCTTGTGCCATCTTGGAAGCAACGTTTGGTCGCGTCGCATTAATCACGAACATCGCCTTGTTTATCGTGTTACAGAAAATAAAATTCTTTTTGCACAAGCACGTCACCATTATTGAAAATGAGCCCTTCACTTCAAACCACCATAGCATTAGCCATTGTTTTTGTTACAGCCGTTGCTTTTGCCTGGAGCTGGTGGCAGAAGCGCCATAAACCTGGCTGTGGAGGTGGTTGTGGATGTGCAGGAAAAAAAAGAACGCCCTGCGTAACAAGTAACGTACAAACTTGAAAATCTGAATTTATCCGGATCTAAAAATCATCTTTTATCCATCACCCATTAACTTGTCTCTAGAAAGGCAATCCAGGTATTCCGAGTCCTGCAGTGAGTTTGCCCATTTCTGATTCACTCAATTTTTTTGCATCGGCAACGGCTTGACGCACGGCACTTAAAATTAGGTCTTCAAGCATCTCCACATCATCTGGAGTGACCACTTCTGGGGCGATTTTTAGCGAGAGAATTTCCCCGGTCCCACTTGCAGTTACTGTCACACGCCCTCCACCAGAGGTTCCCTCTATTCTGCGCTCAGCAAGCTCCTCTTGGATCTTAGCCATTTTCTTTTGTGCCGTAGCAGCGGCCTGCATCATTTTTGCAATATTCATCAATAAATTATGTTAAAAATTTTTGTTTGATTTGTGAGATCAGTTCTACTCGATTTTCATCTTTGAGAAGAGCAGAAACCATAACAATACGTTGAGCTCTAGCTTGAACGACTTGAGGTAATGTGGCTAGTGTAATCCCTCCAATACAAAAGACAGGAAAAGAGACTCTCTCTTGAGCTCGAGCAATATGCTGAAGTCCTATAGGGTCATACTGAGGTTTTGTTGGAGTGGAAAAAAGCGGACCAAAACCGATATAATCGGGTTGCAGCTCGAGTGATTTCTCAACCTGCTCCAATGAATGCGTTGAAAGGCCAATAAGCGCCTCTTTTCCCAACATAGCACGGGCTTCTCTAACATCGAGGTCCTCTTGCCCTAGGTGCACTCCTTGTGCTCCCACTATGGGAACAATGTGAGGGTAATCATTAATAATGAAAGGTACTTTAGCAGCTTGTGTTAAGGGAAGGATCTGTTTTCCCATCATGATGATTTCTTCTTCACTGGAATCTTTAGCTCTGAGTTGAAGAATATCGATACCACCTCGAAGGAGTTGGTCAGCAATAACTCCCATTTTTGAGGGAATCACATATTGAGTATCCAGAATACCATAAAATCGTGCCTGTAAGAGTGATGACATGAAAAAAATAATTTAATGATGCCATCAATGCTCAAAAATTACTAAGAAATTATCTTTACCAA
Organism: Chthoniobacterales bacterium; assembly: GCA_021733705.1. Lineage (GTDB taxonomy): Bacteria > Verrucomicrobiota > Verrucomicrobiia > Chthoniobacterales > UBA6821 > CAIWMF01. Next base: position 12,343 of record JAIPKF010000022.1, on the reverse strand, counting down.
ATCAAATCTGATTTTCTGGTTCTATTTGCGTTTTTAAGATTATTCTTTTTTTTCATGCAATCCTATTCTAACTCTTTGCACAATATTGCTCTTACTCGAGACAATACGATTCTAACCGATGGTGCAGGATCGCAGCTTCAACGTCATTACTGCACGTACGCGTTGGCACGCTTTCTTAACATTGCTTATATTCATTCCCCCTTGCTTAGGATCTCCTACCATGGCTTTTCTCCTTTCGAAAAAAATCAAGCAGATCTCGAATTAATAACACGTTATAATCAAACCTTCTCCATCCCTTCAGATATGGAGTTACCAAAAAACAGAATAGTTCATCAGATTCACCATTGTCATTTAGACAATATTACTCTCATTCAAGAAGAGGCTAAAAAAACACGCGAGTTTCATTTGATAAAGGCAGGATTTCCTTATCCCATCTGCAACCAGCATCCAGAAATGCTGGAATGCATTAAAAAAGTAACTCCTTTTAAAAAGCCTTCATCACTTCTTTTCAGAGTAGCTATTCATGTGAGAGGTGGAGACCTTTTGCCTTTGGATTCCTATCGCTTATTACCGAATTCTTATTACATCAATACTGTAAAGACGATCACTACGATACTCGATAAGCTTGGCATTCCTTTTGTTTGTGAGCTTCATACCGAGCTCGCTAAGTGTTCCTTTGTCACTCCTCCTTTAAATCATGGTCCCGAATATCGAATTGAGAAACGGGTCACCAGAAACCAAGAAATGAATCAGCTGGAGGATTTTCAAGTGATCCCTAACCTGAAAAAATATATCGACCACGATCCCATTAAAACACTCGAATTAATGGCCACTGCTGATCTTCTAGTGATGAGTCGCTCCTCCTTTAGTTACTTACCAGCGATTCTTAATAAAAAAGGAATTATCGTCTATCATCCCTTTTGGCATGTAGCACCCATGGAATGGATCGATGCTACCCATCAACTTTCTTTTCAAGAGAGGATCACCTCTGCTCTTTTGCAATATCATGAGATATTATAATTAGGGCCTCATTCAACTCTCTCAATCACGTAGCATTTACCTACAATGAAACTACCCTTAATCCGGATATTTCATACTGATCGTAACGAGGGAGCTGCAAAGGCTAATGGGGCAAGGCGAGCGATGAAATCTGACGACGGCTGTGTGTGTATACACTGCCCGAGTCAAAATACGAGTCTAACGCAGCATCCATCTGACTTGACAGCTTCCGCAAGTGCTCGGCATGACACATCCGGGCTAGCGCTAACTTATGATAATGATTCTCAAATTCTTGATGGTGCAGGCTCACAGCTCCATCGTATCTATTCGGTTTATGCCCTTTCTCGATTTTTAGGAGTTCCTTATATTCATTCGCCACTTAAAAAACTCTCCTATCAAGGCCTTCTTTCTCTAGAGAAAAACGAAACAAATCCTGAATTAATTTCACGATATAATACTCTTTTTACTATTCCTTCAGACATTGAAATTCCAAAACATGCCAAGATTTTTCCGATCTATAAACAAGACCTGTCGTGGCTTTATTCTTTGAGGGAGTCTGTTACTAGGGGTTCCGATTTTATACTCCTCAAAATCAGTTGGCCTTTTTCTTTAATACGTCAACACCCTGAGATATTTCAATATGTTAAGCCGATCAGCCCTTTCAAGCGGATCTCCTCTTCTATTTTTAAAATTGTCATTCATATTCGACGAGGGGATCTTCTCATCTCACCAGAGGGCAATAGAATGCTTCCCAATTCCTATTATATCCACTTAGCCCTTAGAATTGTTCAAGTGCTCAATGCTCTAGGAATTTCCTGGAGTTGTGAACTGCATACAGAAGTACCAACAAAAACTTTTGTTGTGACATCAGAAAACTCTGCTATGCAGACGATGAAGGAGCGGGTCCTTCATCCAGTGACGCTGAAGCAAGAAGAATCTTTTTTTGAGGAGTTCAATGTCATTCCTCATTTAAAAATATGCAATAATCATGATCCTCTAGAAGCAGTACGTTCCTTTGCAACTGCTGATCTCTTCATCATGAGTCGCTCTACTTTTAGCTACTTAGGAGCAATCCTCAATAAAACAGGAATCATCGTCTATCACCCTTTTTGGTTTTCAGCTCCAGTAGAATGGATTGATTCTACACATGAGCCCTCATTTCATGAAAGACTTGTGGCTGCATGTGAGGGATGGAAAAAATCAAGTGCCTTCAGCTAGCCTGCATATTTCATACCGATTCTGCTGCGGCTTGCGAACACCTGATGGGGTAAGGCAGACGAGCATTTTGATACCGGGCTGTATGTGTACATACTGTCCAAATCAAAATGTGAGTTTAACGCAGCATCCATCTGGCTTCCCGGCTTCCGCAGGTGATCGGTATGAAATATGCGGGCTAGCCCGGTTATTTTATACTGATCGTGACGAGGAGGCCGCGAAGGCTGATGGGGTAAGGCAGACGAGCATTTTGATGCCGGGCTGTATGTGTACATACTGTCCAAATCAAAATGTGAGTTTAACGCAGCATCCATCTGGCTTCCCGGCTTCCGCAGTAGATTAGTGTGAAATATCCGGGCTACCCCTTCAACTCAGGAATACCCTGTTCTAAAAAGCGCTCCATGAATCCTGTGTGATAGCGTCCCTGGCGAAAATCAACATCACGCATAATAGCGCGTTGAAGAGGAATCGTCGTCTTCACCCCAACGATGAGATATTCTCCCAACGCTCGATTCATTCTATTGATCGCTGCCTCACGAGTAGAGGCAGTGGCAATGATTTTTGAAATCATGGAATCGTAATGAGGAGGGATCGGATAACCTGCATAAGCATGCGAATCAATGCGGATACCACGACCTCCTGGAGCATAGTAGGCTTCAATGAGACCTGGACTTGGTTGAAAGTTTTTTTCTGGATCTTCAGCATTAACACGACACTCGATAGAATGAAGACGTGGCTTAGCATGTACGACATAATCAGAGAGGTGCTCTCCTGCAGCGACTTGAATTTGTTGTTTTACAAGATCACAGCCATAAACCTCCTCGGTCACAGGATGCTCAACTTGAATACGAGTATTCATTTCCATGAAGTAGAAATTTCCTGAGTCATCCACAAGGTACTCAATCGTTCCTGCATTATAATACCCTACTGATTCACAGAGTTTGACTGAAGCAGCCCCCATCTTGGCACGGAGCTCAGGGCTCATCATAGGAGATGGGCATTCTTCAATAATTTTTTGATTACGACGTTGGATCGAACAATCTCGTTCTCCGAGATGAACTACCCGCCCATGCATATCACCAAACATTTGAAACTCGATGTGGCGGGGATTTTCAATGAATTTTTCAATATAAACGGCCCCATTGCCAAAGGCTTTTTCAGCTTCCATGCGTGCCTGATGAAATCCTTGAACAAGACTTCCATCATTACGTGCAATACGCATGCCACGGCCTCCACCCCCGGCAACAGCCTTAATCATCACAGGAAAGCCAATGTGGCGTGCGATCTTGAGTGCCTCCGACTCAGATTCAACAATACCCTCACTTCCAGGGGAGATCGGAACACCCGCACGACGCGCTGCATCCCGAGCACTATTTTTATCCCCCATCATCTTAATGGCTGATACAGGGGGCCCAATAAATTTAATATTTGCCGAGGCACACACTTCCGCAAAGTGAGCATTTTCTGCAAGAAATCCATACCCAGGATGAATGGCATCGACATCACAAACCTCAGCTGCACTAATGATCCGATCTATCTTTAAATAGCTTCCACTACTTGGAGCAGGGCCAATACAAACCGCTTCATCAGCAAGTTGAACATGTAAAGAGTCGACATCAGGCTGTGAGTATACCGCTACTGTGCTAATCCCAAGTTCCTTACAGGCGCGAATAATACGCAGGGCGATTTCACCACGATTGGCTATGAGAATTTTTTTGATCATAATAAGCAGTCTACAGAAGACAGGTTAGAAGCTGGAGGAATATAAAATCACAATCTATTCAATTGGCAGTTTATGAAGGGCAAGATAAAAAATTCACTTGAAGCTTCAACAAACGGAGTGCCACTCTATTTCACGCGGAAAAGAACTTCGCCAAATTGCACCGGCTTTCCGTTCTCTGCAACGATTTCGACAATTGTACCTGCGATTTCAGCTTTGATTTCATTCATCACTTTCATTGCTTCAATAATGCAGACCACTGATTCAGAATCGATCTGCTGGCCAACCTCCGCAAAAGCAGGAGAATCAGGAGAAGCTGCCGTATAAAATGTCCCAACCATGGGGGATAAGATTTCTTTAAAATGTGTAGCAGCAGGCTTTGACTCTGGGGAGGGTGCTGTAGGGGCTACTACAGGAGCAGAAGCGATTGGCATTGCTCCAGAGGAGATCCCTTGGACAACTGTTCGAGCACTTGCTCCCTCAGGAGTCTTAAGGGTAATTTTAAAATCACCTTCCTCAATCTTGAAGACCGCAAGGTCATTCTTTTTCATGAGGTCAATGAGGGCACGTATTTCTTTAATTTCCACGCTATGATAAAAGTTGAATGATGTTCCTCTCACTCGGTTGAGAGAAAGGAAACAATGTTTAAAAAAATGCTACTGCACGTAGCGAAGGATGAAGAATAGTACGATTTATCATCACGGAACTTCAACCTAAAAAGGTGAATCACAAATAAAGTTGCATGAGCTCTACCCCGATATTTTATGCTGGATCGCGTGGTGATAACTTCATGAGCACCGTGGTTAAATAAACCGGTTCTGAGTGAATCTTTCGATATTTTGTGATCTCCTTACGTTCCAGAACCTGAAATCCATAACGCTCAAAAACCCGGGCTCCTCGACGTGTTTCAAAAGTGACCACTTGTCCATAGACCGAGGTGATACCTGCATCTCGAAGATAATCAAGATAGGCATTCATGAGGGCACTTGAATGAGCAAGCCCTTGAGCCTCAGGTAAAATATTAAAATGAAAATGGGCACTTCTCCTAGGAGCTGCTGGAACCTCACGCCAGGAGTTACGCAAAATCCATCCAATAAAATCACGCGTCGATTTATTGTATCGAGGATAGCGGCTCATTCCTCGAAGGAATAATTTAATATTATTAAAAAAACTAAAAAATTGCTGACGCAGTGGTGAACGGGAACCTAAGAGATACCCTTTGATGAGCCCATGATGCTCCAGAACAAAGGAAGACTCGGGCTCCACATCGGTATAGTAGCGTGTGAGGTAGTCGGCAAAAAGATCCCGATCTTCAAAAACTGGGGCAATATCCCGCCCCAAAAAACCTGTTTCACAGCAGAGCTCTCGGACGCGTGCCCGATCCTCCTGGCGATAGGGACGGATCACAACACCTGGCGAGGGAGAAATAGGGGCAGAAGACATAGGAGATACAAGAGGCTAGAATATTTTTAAAAGTGGTGCCGGGCAGTGTCAGAAACATAGAGATAGAGTCCACAATCAGATGAAATGGAGCGCTACAATAGGCAACCCATTATTTTTAAAATGTTCTATGAGCGATAAGAAGCAATGACATGACGATAAATGGAGAAGAGTTTTTTAAAAACGTGGTTCCAATCATAATGACTTTTTATGAAGGCTGCAATCTCAACTCGTTTTTCCTCCATCCCAAGAGTAAAAAAATGTTCTATCGCCTCAGCCAAGGAGAGTGAGGTATTTTTCTTAGCCCCATAGGAAGAGGTCATTACCAGGAGACGGTCCATAGGATTTCCCTGAATAGTAATGACTGGGGTACCACAGGCCTGGCTCTCTAAGGTCACTAGCCCAAAGGTCTCGTGCATTCCCGGATGCACAAAGAGATTGGCAGCACGGTAAAAGTCGGCTAGGTCCGTGGGGCTTTGGCAATAGGGGAGCCAGGTGATCGCTCCTGTCTTTTCGCGTAAGCGCTCTACGGCACTGCGCAACGTCCCATCCCCGACCACTACGAGATGATACTCTCCAGGATCGGCTCGATGAAGGTGAAGAAAAGCACTCAAGAGAGTTCGCACATTTTTTTCGGGTGCAAGACGCCCCACGTAGAGGAGTATTTTTTGATCTTGGTGAAGACCTCGCTCTTCACGCCAGGCCCTCCCCCGTGCCACATCAGGATAAAAAAGAGTCGTATCGACTCCCAGCTCGACTGTGACACTATTTTCAACCCCCCACCCCTGAAGTAATGAGGCCAGCTCAGGATTAGGAACCACTGTTTTTTCAAAACGATTATAAAGAGCGGTCACATAGCGACAGGAGATTTCCTTGGCTATTAAGACTGAGAGCCCCCCCAAATGCCGCGCCACCGCCTGAACCGTGGCCTCAGGAAAATGCGAGTGGTAAAAGCCGACAACGGGAATCCCAAGTCCCCGCCCTGAAGCAAGTGCCTTCCATGCCACTTGGTAAGGATCCCCTGACTCGATTAAATCAGGTTTTTCTTTTTCTAAAATCTCTTCAATCAATCCTAAATTAAGAAGTGCACGGTATCGGGCTCTACGTGATATAAGTGGTGACTCAATCGTCCACACAATCCTCCCCTCCTCCTCCTGTCGCTCGGTCCTCTCCCCAGGTACAATAAGGAGATGACGATCTCCACCAGCAACCAAATATTTTCCCTTTTCACTCAAATAACGCCTCACCCCTCCACCCACAGGAGAATAAAATTGAGTAAGGTCGCAGAGGAGCATGAGCAGAAAAACCCTAGACTATAGGCAACACAGTTTGGGTTGAAGGAAAATTGAGAGTGAAGGAAGACTTAAGCTTTCACTTTGCCCTGAGGCTTCATTAATTTCGAATATTCCTCTATTTCTTCACTCGATAACCCAAATAAATAATCAGGATAGCGTTCTTGTTTATTACCCCAGAGAAGTGATGTCTTATTATTAAGCATTTGAATCGTAAAACCAGCTTGAGACAAACCAAATGCTTGACGTTGTCGTGCCGTTTGCTCGAATTTAATTAATAGTTTTTTTAAATTTAAATCATCTGGAATTGCTTCCCCCGGATAAAAATTCCTAATTGTTGTAAAAAGATTTTTTTGACTCGGTTTTCCTGGAGAATAGGCATCAATAGCCCCTGTAATCACCTTAAAATCATTTTCATCTATTCCTAGAGCTTTTATTTCTTTTTTCAGATTTTCCGCAGATAAAAAATCTCTTTTTGGAACAAGGGACAAATTAGAATCGTAGATTTTTCCTTCTAGAAAATCTAAAACTACTTTTTTTTGTGCTTGTTCATTTACAGATGTAGTATTTCCTCCAAGGGTTTCATTTTCAGTTTTATCCAAGGGATCTTCTTTTAAATCTAATTCCTTTTTTAGGTTTGGTAATTGGCACTGGATATTTTCATCGATTTCAGCCGCTAATAACTTCTGCGCTGCTTCACTATCCTCGGTGCGATCTTTGCCTGTTTTACAATTGTTAATAGGAGTGATTCCCATTCTGGAGGCAAGTACTGCCATCCTAGCATTGAAAGCATGAGGATTTCCGTAGTTGTCTCCGTACATTCCTTTCTCTAGATCTTTTGGATTGCGTGCCATTTCCAAAATTTCATCCATAAGCTCTTGATCAGCTTTAATATTGAGAGTTAATTCAGTAGCAGCTTCGGTCTTACCATCTTGGATTAATGTATTAAGTTTAGATAATTGCTGTTGTTTATAATCGCTGTGCTTTCCTTCAAGTTTAGCTACTGCTTCCATATTGGAAGAATGATTCCTCACCCCAAGTAGACCACAGCTCCAGCGCATCAACCATCGATCCTTTGATTGCACGGGTGAACTTAACATTAGGATATCGGGTTTGACCCAGATTGTTTTTTCCTCACCATTAATAGTCGTTTTTAGTTCAAATGGTTTTTCACTCTTATTTGCATAATCAATCAAACGCAGCTGCATATCTTGTAGATAACCCTCAGGGTCTGTGCCTCCCATCACACACCCAGAAACGAGGCTATTGGAAAGCATGGAGAGCTTCAGTGGGTTTTTTTCCGAGGAACCAACACTATTTTCTTGTGAGCTATTGACTGCCTTATAAGCAGTGCTCTCAGGATCTCCTGCTTGCAGCTCTAAGACAGAAGTTAAGTTGTCGATGAGGCGTTGCTCTCCTGGTGGTTTATATCCTATCCAAGTCGTGAATCTTGTCACTTGACGAGCAAGTGTACTTCCCAAGCTACTGGAAGTTGGTATCCATGCAGCACAGCGAAGTGAAGCATAGATGCGCTTCTTAGGAACTGTCTTTCCTTCTTCGAGACTCACTGAAGAATTTGCTTCTTCTGCACTAAAGTTAGCATCTTGATTTCCTCGAAAAACTTCACTAGTCCAAGCATTCATCGAATGCTCATCATCTCTTTTACAAACCCCCTTCGTTCCATTATTCTTAGGCGTTGTGGTGACGCTATAGTCACGTGAAAAATGAGTCTCAGCTTTTGAAAGTGACTCCTCAATTGGAGTAGTCCAAAGAGGTGAATACGGAAGAAGCTCTTTTTTATCTTTTTTGGAGAGTTTTTCAGTTGAGGCGACTTCTTCATGAACCGATTCGGAAATTTGAGCACCCGCAGAGGATGATTTTTTTGTTCTGTAATCCTTCCAAAAATTTTCCTTGGCAGTTCCTAAGTCCTTTAAAAATAAACCATCTCTTGATGATTTCTCTGTGGGGCCCTTGAGAGGTTGTTTTTCATCTCTATTTTCAGAAACAGATTGATTGTCTCCATTCTGAACGTCAGAGGAATCGTCGTTTGATAGTGTGGCGTATCTTACTGAAACTTCTTCATTGAAAGTGCCCCTTAAACGATTTGTCGTTTTTTGGCCACTACTTACTTCATTTGATTTAGTGGCATTTCCAGAAACATTAGACCCGTTAACTGGTGCAGATTGTTGTAGAGGTATGTATTCTGAAATATTCATCTTTTATTGATAATAGTCGGCTGTTTTAGACTGATGAAGATGATACGCGATTACTAAATTTAATAACCCTTAACCTCTATTTTCTAAAAATCCTTCAGGATCATTTTCAGTCGCATTGAATGTATAAAATGGAGCATTTGACTCTCCTGTTTCTAAAAGAGAGCGCCAATGTGAAGCTAAGCTTACAAGATCTCGAATACAGCTTCCTAGAACTTCAACGGCAATCATCACTCCATCACGACCGTATACAGGAAGCCGGCGAGCTGCAATGACGGTGCCACTTTCAGAGTGCATACTAAGAGTCGCCCCTTTTGTTTGCATCCAGAATACATTTGCTTCTAACATTTTTTCTACGATCTCATGTCGATCTACCCTGTCCTGAAGAGAAAGTGTTGTAATAAATTCATCTATCATGATGACATTACCCTCCTCAAGCCATGTAAGAGTTACCAGGTTTTTTTCATCGAAACGAATGAGACAGGTATCATCTTCGTCGTCAAAAATGAGACCATCGATATTGAGATACTTTCCTAAAGATTCGACCAATGCCTCTGCTTGATCTTGAAGTGCTTCATCCATGATTCTCTTGGTTTAAAATTAATTGCTAGCCTCTCCTACTGCTCTGCTAACCATCTTTCTGCCGAAATCGCTGCTGCACATCCAAGGCCTGCAGCGGTCACTGCTTGGCGGTAGATTTGATCCGCAACATCTCCAGCGGCAAAGACCCCTGGGAGATTCATTTCGGTTCCCTGTTTTGGACTAAGGTACCCTTTGTTGTCAATATCCAACTTTCCAGCGAAAGGACCGGTATTAGCATTATGCCCGATGGCGACGAAGACACATTTGACTTCAAGCTCTCGTTTTTCACCAGAAACTAAATCTTTGAGCAAGACCGCATGCATCTTTTTTTCTTCATCGGGAAGGTAACGTTCGATCGCTGTGTTCCAAAGTGGCTTGATCTTCGGATGAGCCAGGGCTCGATCTGCCATGATTTTAGAAGCACGCAGCGAGTCACGACGATGGATGAGGTAGACTTCGGACGCAAAGCGGGTCAAGAAAAGGGCCTCCTCACAAGCAGAATCACCACCTCCAACGACACAAACAGGGACATTTTTATAAAATGCCCCATCACAGGTTGCGCACGAAGTGAGTCCATGCCCGACAAGTTCCTTCTCTCCAGGAAGGCCGAGCCAGCGTGCCGAGGCTCCACTGGCAATAATGAGCGCCTTGGTTTCAAGCCATTTCCCATCGACCTTCACACAGTTGATTCCCTCACGATGTTCAAACTCATCCACACTCCCATAGACAAACCGAGCTCCAAAGCGCTCTGCCTGCTTGTGCATCCGCATGATGAGTTCAGACCCATCAATTCCCTCCGGAAATCCTGGAAAATTCTCAACCTCGGTGGTGGTGGTGAGCTGACCTCCAGGCTGGGTCCCCTCGAGCACGAGAGGGGAGAGGTTGGCTCGTGCAGTATAGATGGCTGCTGTTAATCCGGCACAGCCGGTCCCAACAATGATGACTTGTTCCATAATAAAAATAAAAACTAGCAATGATCAGTCCCGGAATTACGAGGCTTTTTAAATCAGAAAGAGAGTTATACCCCACTACACTACCCTATTTTGAACTTCCAGAAGGATTACCTTAGTCCTTAGCGAACTCTGCTGAAAAGGCTAATTTTCACTCAAGGTGAATTTTTTTTGTAATAAAGGAGAACTCCTGCAACCAAGGGAGGAATGGCAAAAACAAGCGCAATGGGAAACATCGTTTTTATTTGAATGAGCCCAATAGCGACCGATGCTACGGTTCCTAAAAAAATCTGGATCGTATTAAAAAGTGCAGAAGCTCTTCCTGCCTTTTTAGCAAAAGGAGCCATCGCTAGGGCTGTTGCATTGGGAGAAGCACATCCGATGGATAATAACATTCCAAAAAGTAAGACAAAGACAAGAGGGAGCGTAACCCAATTCATCCAAGTAACAGCTGCAAAGGTGAGGCACAGGACCAGTTGAAAACTAATAGCAATGTTAAGAACCTCACGATTAGCAAAACGCCGTATCAGCAGGAGATTGACTTGACTGCCGCTAATATAGCCAGCAGCAAGGGAGGTGAAAATCAACCCGTAACTATAGATACTCACTTTAAAAAAAGTGAAGAGAAGCACAGGAGAAGCAGCAATAAAGCCAAATAGGGAGGCAAAAGAAAAACCTCCGATGAGGGCGTAGGTAAAAAATTGACGATCACGAAATACCTTCCAATAATTTCGTAGGATCGGTCCTGGGGTTAATTGAACGGTTGGGTCTCCTGGATGACTTTCTGGAAGGACAAGTGCTGCTAAAATCATCATCAGTCCGACAAGGAAAATCAAAATAAGGAAGGAGCCGTACCATCCAATATGAGCTGCAACAAAGCTTCCTGCACTCGGAGCGAGGAGAGGAGAAACACCTAGAACAAGCATCAATAGAGAAAAAACCTTAGGACTCTCCTCTACCGAAAATAGATCCCGCACCATGGCCATACTCACCACCGTAGCAACACATCCACCCACTGCAGTTAAAAATCGCCATACTACCAGCTCCTCTAAATTGTGAGAAAAAATGCACCCGACCGAAGCAATAATGTAGAGTGAAAGCCCTAGATAAAGGGGCTTCTTGCGGCCGAAACGATCTAGGAGTGGTCCATAAATCATCTGCCCGATACCGATCCCAATAAAATAACTTGAAAGGGTGAAGGATAAACTTGCGGTGGTTGTATGTAAATCATGGGCAATTTCCTGAAATGCCGGCAAGTACATGTCGGTTGAAAGAGGATTGGTGGCACTCAAAAAACCAAGAACGACAATAATCCAGCGACGGTGGTAAGGAGATAAAATGGTATTATTCAAGAAAAAATAGCACTCTTTAGGAATAAACTTTCATTTTATCATCAACCTTTTCTCTTCCCACAAAAAAAAGAGACAGTGCCAAAAATGAGGCAACCGTCATCACCAGTGGCATCGCTACTAAATAATGCCCCCCTAATATGCCAACAATCATGGATGAAATCGTCCCAAGAAACATTTGAGCAAAACTGATCAAGGCTGAGGCACGACCTGTATTGTGTCCAAACGGGGTAATGGCTAGCACGTTAGAATTAGAAAAAGTGATACTCACAGAAGCCATCAGAAAAAATAGGAAACCTGATGCCATGAGTAGTGAGCATCGCTCAATAAGAAAAAGGATTAAGAATAGTGAGGATACTGCAACCTGAAAAAATAGGGCTCCTCGTAAAATTGCACTGCTACTAAAAGACTTTAATAGCAAAATATTAAGTTGGCTGGCTGAAATAAAACCAGCAGCAATGAGTGTAAAAATGAAACTATAGATTGTTGTTGATACATGAAAGAAATTGAGAAAAAGAATCGGTGATCCTGAGACATAGGCAAAAGTCGCTCCAAACGAGCACGCCCCACAAAGTCCATAAAC
>JAIPKF010000021.1 GCA_021733705.1 Chthoniobacterales bacterium | reverse complement strand
GCAGCCTCTTCAAAAATGGCACGACGATCATCGGGACGACTGCTCAAAATTTGATCGAGCTTCCCTTGCTCCATGATGGAGTAGGCGCTCCGGCCAATACCGGTGTCCATGAAGAGCTGATGAATGTCTTTTAAACGACATGGCGTTCCATTCATCAAGTACTCGGACTTTCCATCACGAAAGACACGACGTGTGATGCAGAGTTCATTCCATTCTACACCCAATTCTTTTTCACATTCGCCAAAGGTCAATGAGACTTCCGCCATGTTGTGCGGTTGTCGCGTATCAGTTCCACTAAAAATAACATCGGCCATCTCGCCGCCCCGCAGCGCCTTGGCAGACTGTTCGCCGAGCACCCAACGAATGGCATCGAGGATATTCGACTTGCCGCATCCATTGGGCCCCACCACTGCAGTCACCCCACGATGAAACCGTAACACCGTTTTTGCGGCGAACGATTTGAATCCAATAATTTCAAGTGACTCGAGATGCATGAAAACCTGCTACGCTACGCGGTCAGTAGAGCCTCGTGCAAATGAAAATTCACTTATTGTGAAAAAACAACTCATGAAACAGCAGGCTCCACCCACGCAGGAAAAGGATCGGTCAGTTCTTTTTCCCAAGCAGGAACGCCCAAAGCCATCTCTTCATCATCGAGTAAACAATTCTCCAAAGCGGAAAGCATTGCCTCTTTGGGAAGATTTTGGCCGATGTAGACGATCTGTTGTCGGCGATCGCACCATGGCTCTTGCCAATCTTTCATGATGGTGGCAAGCGTTTCTGGATCATCTGTCATCTGGTCAGCAGGAACCGCGCCCCACCAAAAACCGATCGGACGATATTCGGCATTCCCGCCTGCTTGTGACCAGAGGCCAATAATATTGTGGCGAGAGGCTAACCAAAAATAACCCTTTGAGCGAAGCAACCCAGGCCACTCGGTATGGATAAAATCCCAAAATCGCTCGGGATGAAACGGCCTCCGCGCCTCAAAGACAAAGCTTCCAATGCCATACTCTTCGGTCTCGGGAGTGTGAATGTGATTTAATTCTTGGATCCAACCGGCAGAGCGCTCTGCTTTTTCCATGTCGAATTTTTTGGTGTTGAGCAGTTGCTCGAGCGGCACCACGCCACGTTCTGCGGTGATGATGGTCGCTTCTGGATTGAGCTTGTACAAAATGGCGCGAAGTTCTTTGGCCTGCTCGGAAGAGACAAGATCCATTTTGTTAATCACAATCACATTGGCAAATTCCACTTGGTCGGCCAAGAGATCGGAGAGTGTTCGCTCATCTTCTTCTCCAAGCGCCACCTCACGTTCAAGCAAGGTCTCGGAGCCTTCGAAGTGTTCTAAAAAATGAGAGGCATCAACGACGGTGACCATGGTATCAAGTCGCGTTAGATTCTTGAGGCTCTCTCCCTCTTCATCTTCAAACGTAAAAGTCTGTGCCACGGGTAACGGCTCGGAGACGCCTGTCGACTCGATGAGCAGGTAATCAAAGCGCCCCTCTTTGGCCAATGCCCCCACTTCTTTGAGCAGATCTTCGCGCAGCGTGCAGCAAATACACCCATTCGACATCTCTACAAGTTTCTCTTCGGTGCGATGGAGCTGCGCCTCTCCACCACGCACCAACGAGGCATCGATATTGATTTCACTCATATCATTGACGATCACCGCTACGCGATAGCCTGCGCGATTGTGAAGAATGTGATTGAGTAAGGTGGTCTTGCCCGCTCCAAGAAAGCCGGAGAGGACGGTGACAGGAAGTTTGGAATGAGTCGTCATAAGATAAAGTTCTGAGTTAGTAGAAAACGTTTTTAGTTATACCTTTGTCGGATGAATTTTAGGATTTTTTTAGGCAGAAATTTTTGGTGCTAGCCAGGCGTCAGAACGTGCTGCTACCGAGGTAACAGTAGCGATGACAACGCCGCTAGCGCCAAAAAGGACCAGTAAAAATTCCTAAAATTCATTTGAGAAAGGTATATAACAAACGTGGCAAGCCGTTTATTCAAAAACTTCTTCTGTTTGATGCATACACAGCATCAGCCAGAGGCTTGTTGCAATGATCAGAACACCTCCTACAGCAGCATTCCACGTAGGAATTTCTCCTAAAAACAAAAAAGCATAGAGCGCCGCAAGAACCGGTTCGCTTTTCCCAATCACGGAAATATGGAGCGCCCTGCTCCATTTCATGGCCAGCTGCAACATGCTAGAGGCAATGATGGCATAGAGCAGTCCAAAGAAAAAAAGCACCATCGTGACATGAGTGGTCCAATGAAAACCTCGAAACAAGGAAAGAAAGGGAAGAAGCATCAGCACGCTTAAGAAGAAGCGAAAAAAGTTGATAGTACGAAGCGTTAGCAGAGCCCCATTTTGTAAATGCCGATACAAAATAATCAGTCCGGCGTAAAGCAATCCTGAAAAAACAGCGAGGGCAATTCCCTCAGTGTTATGCCAGCTTTTTTCTTGATATTGCGTATCGTAAAAAAGAATCACCGTTCCTACGAGGCCGATGAAAACAGCAATCCACTCACGGCGCATCGTTTTTTCTTTCAAAAAGTAAGGTGCAAAAAATAGTAAAAAAATGGAAACTGTTTGATGCCCAATCGCAGCATTGGCAACATTCGTCAGTCGAAAAGAAAAGAAATAACAAAAGTCACGCACCACTGCCATGACGGCTAACAAAACAAGTAGTAATAAGGTTTGCCGAGATATTTTAGGAAATCCATCTTTCAAAAAAATCAGCGTGAAAATTCCTGCTCCGACTACTTGAAACGCAAAAAGAAATAAGAGTGTTGGGACCTCTGGATTGAGTCGTAAAAAAAGAGAATACCCCGCAAAAAGAACAATGGCACTGAAAGCCAGCAAATCTCCTGCACATCGATGGTTGTGTGATGGTCTTTTCATTTTTTTTAGGATAATGGCAAGCAGCTCGTTGAAAAGATTTTTTTGTAGAACTAATATTGATTTGCCACATACTCTCGAGCATCTATGTCTACTCCACTCGATCCTATCACCACCCTCGTAGAATATTTGCACTTTCCGAGCATCTCGACGCAACCAGAACATGCGAAGGATCTCGTAGCCTGCGCAGAGTGGCTAGCCGGACTCTTCAAAAAAATGGGCCTCACGGCTACCATTCATCAGACTGCCGGACATCCCATTCTCGTTGCAAAAACAATTCCTGATCCTCAAAAGAAAACGGTGCTCATCTACGGTCACTACGATGTGCAGCCACCCGAACCACTCGAGGAATGGACGTCATCTCCCTTTGAACCACGCATTGATGAGAAAGAAGGAAAAATCTATGCTCGCGGCTCCTCTGACAATAAAGCCCCGACACTCGCTCATATTTTAGGCGTTGCAAAAACGCTACAAGAAAAAGGAACATTACCGGTCAACGTGATTTTCCTCATTGAAGGAGAAGAAGAAATTGGCAGTCCTCACCTCGATAGCTTTCTCCAAGAACACCGTCAGGAACTTAGCTGTGATGTCGTTGTGATCTCTGATACCGGGATGGCTCCAGGAAATCTTCCTGCCATCACCTATGCACTACGAGGTGTTGCTGCCATGGAGTTCATCGTTCGTGGACCTGCCTGTGATCTTCATAGTGGACTTTTTGGTGGTGCCGTTGCGAACCCACTTACAGTAGCTGCTCGACTCATTGCCTCGTTACATGATGAACATGGACATATCTTAATCCCTGGATTTTATGATACTGTTGCATCACCAGAGCCTTGGGAACAAGAGGCTACGAAAGCCTTAGAGAAAGCCTCAGGAGGGGATGCCTCAATAAAAAAACTAGCAGGTGTAGAAGAGCTTTTTGGAGAAGCAGGTTTTAGCACCTTAGAGAGGATTGGAAGCCGACCAACGGCAGAGGTCAATGGATTTGGAGGTGGTTATCAAGGTGCAGGCACAAAAACAGTGCTCCCCAAAGAAGCATTCGTAAAGTTGAGTTTTCGTCTGGTAGCTAATCAAGATCCTAAAACAGTTTTAGAGCAAACAGCCTCTTATCTTCGAACACAACTCCCCCCAGGAGTTTCCCTTAAAATAATTCCTGGCCATTATGGTGAAGCCTGCTTTATCGATCCAGAGTCACCCAACGGCAAAGCAGCTCAAGAAGCCCTCGCAGAGACTTTTGGCACCCCTCCTTTGTTGCTTCGTGACGGGGCTAGCATTCCCATTGTTACTCATTTCAAAAAAATCTTTGACGTTGATGTTCTTTTGCTAGGGTTGGCGAACCCGGATTGTGGAATGCATTCCCCAAATGAAAATATTCTCCTAGAGAATTTCTTAAATGGAATAAGACTCAGCGAGCAGCTTTTAAAAAGACTCTCTCAAACCTAGCCGGGATATTTCATGCTGATCTACTACGGAATCGGGGAAGCCAGATGGATAATGCGTTGAGCTCGAAGTCTTCCTCGAGCAGTATGTACACATACAGCCCGGCATCAAAATGCTCGTCTGTCGTACCCCATCAGCCTTCGCTGCCTCCTCGTCACGATCAGTATGAAATATCTGGGTTAAGCTATTTTCTGAGATTTGTAAATACCCTTCTGGCCGCTGAAAAAATAGGAAAGGAAACAAACAAGCATTGTTGGAACAAGGTGAGTAGGTCCAAAGAGCTCTAAACTCATAACAGTACAGGTAACAGGCGTCTTAGAAGCTCCTGCAAAAACAGCCACAAAACCAAGTGCCGCAAAAAGATCAACAGGTCCTCCAAGCAGTCTGGAAAGAGCATTTCCAAGTGCTGCTCCTATAAAAAACAGGGGAGTTACTTCTCCTCCTTTAAATCCAGAGCCAAGCGTGACAGCAGTAAATAATAATTTCCAGGCCCAGGCCCAGTAAGAAACATCCCCTAATTGGAAAAAAGTTTGAAGCGTAAGATCGTTGGGATTAAGGGCCCATTCTCCAAGCCCCAGATAGGATCTCGTTCCTGCCAGTGAGACAAGAACAATGATGATGAAGCCCCCCAGCATTGGTCTTAAAGGTGCTAATTGTACAGTTTTTTGAAACCCATGATTAAGCAGATGCTCCGTAATGATAAAAATCCTGACCACCACTGCGGCCGCCACACCAACAATTGCTACCTTCATGAGCAGTAAAGGTGAAAAAACATCGTTGAAAACAGTATGCACGTCATAGAGGAGATGATGTACATTCCATGCACGACAGGTGAGATCTCCAACAAAGGAGGCAATCAGGAGAGAGCACCACCCATCACATTGAAAAAAAAGCCCACTTGTTAAAACTTCTAATGCAAAAAGGGCTCCAGCAAACGGAGTCCCAAAGACCGCTCCAAAACCAGCTGCTACACCACACTGAAGTGTTATTTTTGTTTGTTCTGGAGAAAACCGTAGGTATCTACCGAAGGAACTTGCAATACTTCCTCCCATTTGCACAGCAGTTCCTTCACGTCCGACGGACCCTCCAAAAAGATGTGTCACAAGGGTTGCCACCAAAACCAAAGGAGCCATGCGCGAGGGAACGCCTCCTCCCGGATCATGGATTTGCTCAAGGATGAGATTATTCCCCTCTTCATTTGATTTCCAAAAATAATGGTAGATCAAACCGATTCCTAGTCCTGCAACAGGAAGAAAGAAAAGAAGCCACGGATGCTCTAAGCGACATTGTGTTACCCCATTTAAAGCCATTAAAAAAAAAGCGGAGGCACACCCTATTATTACAGCTAAAAAAACAATCGCAGAATACCAGATTGTCATCGTATGGATTTTGAAAAAAATGGAGGGCCAGGAATATTTCATCATAATCAGAACAAAGGGGTATCGTAGGCTCATGCGGCAAGGAAGGCGATCATTTTAACGTTGGGCTTCACGTTCCTCCGCAGTAGATCAGTATGAGGTACCGTGCAAAGCTTATTAGTGCTAGGTGGGCGAGCGATGGAGCCTGACAACGACTCCGTCTGTACACACTCCCTGGGGAAGACTTCGAGATCAACGCAGTAATAATGAGCTTTCCACAAGCCGTAATAGATTTACTATGAAATATTCAGATGAAGCCTATGCCGCAATCACAACGTTACTCTAGCTCTATTGACTACACTCTATTGCTCTCCGTTGGGTTTATTTGGGGATTTCAATACATCCTTACAGAGCTATCGATTGAAAGCTTTACTACATGGACAATCACATTTTTTAGAATTGCAATAGGAGCTCTTATTTTAACACTCTGTCTGTTGTTTAGAACAGGATACTCACTTCCCGGACCAAACTATTTTTTGAAGCACCTTGGCGATTTCATCATCATTGGTTTCTTTGAAACAACATTACCATGGACCTTAATTAATTGGTCTCAGGATCAGTTGCCAAGTAGTTTCACTGCTATTTTAATTGGTACAGTTCCTTTATTTGCCACATTCCTAGAAGTTTTTTTTATAAAAAATAATAGCGTCACTAGCGAAAAAACAATCGCTATTGTGATAGGCCTCTTGGGAATTTTTGTCCTTGTTGGTCCAAAGATGTGTGGCCCTAATATCATGGATTCTTTTTCTCTCTCTCTTCCTGGATTACCGATCGTTGCAATGCTTCTTGCCTCCATGAGCTTTGCTGTTTCTCTACTATTAATAAAAGTTCGGCTCACCAAAGAGCTTCCTGCATTAGAAGCTGCTCAAGGAATTTTTATTGGAGCCTTAGTTTCAGCAACACCTCTTTTCCTCTTCATGGTACAGCCATGGAAAGTCACCTCATTGTATTATGCTCATTCTTCCCTTTGGGCTCTTCTCATTCTGGGGGCTCTATGTGGAAGCTTCATCTACATCTTTTATTTGAAGCTTATTAAAAGAACAGGCCCTAGTTTTGCCTCCACAACCAATTATTTTTCGTTAGCCGTTGCAACTCTGATCAGCATCACCTTTCAAGGAACGAGAGTCTCCTTTAATATCATTGGAGGATTTTTCCTAATCATCATTGCTCTTTGGGTAATGAGAGATCCACGTCATCACACCGTGCGCTTAAAGTGATTACTTTCTCGTCCCTAAGCCAACGGGGCAGTTCATTGAATAAAAAATAGAATACATGGAATTTTTTGCGGTTTATCAATAAGAGTATTCATGTCTTACTGCACTTTCATAAAAAACAGCATTCTCCCTAAGAGAGAAATTCACAAGAGGTATCATGATACCCAGCATGGCTTTCCTTTAAATGATGATAATGAAATTTTCGGAAGACTGCTTTTAGAAATAAATCAAGCCGGACTGAGCTGGGAAATCATTTTGAAAAAAGAGGCATCCCTTCGAAAAGCGTATGATGATTTTGATATTTTAACGATAGCTTCCTATGACGAAACTGAAGTAACACGATTACTCAAAGATAGATCTATCATTCGCCATCGGTTGAAAATTCATGCAGCAATAAAAAACGCTCAAACAGTTCTAAAACTAAAAGAGGAATATGGATCTTTTCTACTTTGGCTTCAGGCTCATCATCCGAGGTCCCAAATAGAGTGGATATCGCTCTTCAAAAAAACGTTTTTTTTTACAGGAGGCGAAATTGTGAATGAATTTTTAATAAGCATTGGAATCCTAGAAGGAGCTCATAATATTGAATGCCCGATTTACCAACCTGTTTTGGCAGCTCACCCTTGGTGGCACGAAACATCTGTTTTATCCCTATGAATCAACCTCCTATAAAGCCCTCTTATTTTATCAACTACTTTTTATTGCTTGGAATTGCACTTATCTGGGGCTCTCAATATTTTTTCATCAAGATTGCTCTTGAAAGTTTTTCAAATTCTATGATTACGGTAGCACGAGTTAGTATCGGCTCTATTTTTTTAACCCTCTTCCTTGCTGCAAAAATTGAAAACTCAGAAAAGCACTTTTTCTTTACCAACTATTTACGTTATCTGCCCGATTTTTTAATTATCGGATTTGTAGAAGCAACCCTTCCATGTCTCTTAATTGCGTGGGCTGAAAAACAAGTTCCAAGCAGTGTTACTGCTATTTTAATGGGGACCGTTCCATTATTTGCAACATTGTTAGAATCAATTTTTATTAAAGATCGATCTTTTTCTCTAAAAAAAATAGTGGCAATGCTTGTAGGTTTCTTCGGAGTCCTTGCTTTGGTTGGCCCAGAATTTTTAGTGAGCAAATCTCAAAATCTTTTTCCAGTCATCTCCCTGTTGCCAGTCTTGGCTTTACTTTTATCAGCCCTTTGTTTCTCAACTTCTGTATTATTAATAAAAGTTAGACTCAGTTCCAAGATCTCTCCCTTTTTTGCAGCTCAAGGAATACTTACAGGTGCAACCATAAGTGCTGTACCTATTTTCCTTTTCTTGACGAAGCCGTGGAATATGAGTTCTTTTACTTACACTCATTCATCTTTGATAGCACTCCTCTTGATTTCTGTTTTTGCGGGAGGGGTGGTTTATGTTTTTTATGTAACGCTTATAAAAAGAACAACTCCTAGTTTTGCTTCTTCTGCAAATTATCTTGCTCTTCCCATTGGTGCCATCATCGGAATTGTCTGTGCAAATGAAAAACTAACACTCTCTTTATTTATCTCATCAGTGATGATTTTAGCTGCTCTATGGCTTCTAAAAGAATCAGATTAACCCGCATATTTCATACTGGTTCGTCGCGAGGCGCCGCGAATCCTTATGCAGACACCACCGGCGGTCGGGAGACCGCGGTGGAGACTGCCCTGGCTTTAGGGGGCAGCCCTGAAAGGGCGAGACGAGCGGGAGCGAGCGAGTCAACGAGGGTGATGGATTGCGACGACGGCTGTATGTTTCATACTGCCCGAGGAGCAATTCGAAGATGACGCAGTATCCATCTAGCTTCCTGTACTCAGCAGGTGAATGGTATTAAATATCCGACACACTCTTTCTCACTAGCTTTTTTTAAAGGCCACCGACTTATTTAGAGTCAGATTCGGTAACTTCCTCTCGGTCAAGTCCGATAATAGATGATTTATCGATCTCTATTTTTACACTTTCAGCAATTTTAATTAAAAAAGTACGATCCTTTACATTGCTAATGATTCCATGAATACCACTGCTCGTCACAACCTTATCTCCAGTCTTCAATGAGGTTATTAAAGCTAATTGCTCCTTACGTTGCTTCTGCTGGGGACGAATAAGGAGAAAGTAAAAAATGATTCCGATAAAGAGCAATGGAGCGTACTGAGCCCAAGCGGGCGGAGCTCCTGCTGCAGCTGTTGAAGTTATTGCTAAAGTCTCTAATACTTTCATAGATGCTCTCCAAATTAAAAAATTGAAATTACCAAGGGAATAAAATAAGCAAGAGGAGTCAAATCTTCTTGTTAACGAGAGTAAAGTTCAACTACTAGCTGCTCATTAACGATCGGGTTGATCTCCTCACGAGTAGGGATACTCATGACTTTTCCACTCAAGACCTCTTTATCTACTAAGAGCCAGGTCGGAGGTTCTATAATTTGTGTTTGGTCCAAACCGCGTTGTACAAGTTGGCGCGAATTTGTTTTTTCCCTAATACTTACGGTATCACCTACCTTCAGTGTGGCAGAGGAGATATTTGTCTTTCGACCATTAAGAAGAACATGCCCGTGAGAAACAAGCTGGCGAGCACCAGAGCGGGTTTTTGAAAAGCCCATGCGATAGACGACATTATCTAAACGTGTTTCTAATAGTTGCAGAAGGATCAAACCTGTCACTCCGCGACGTCTGGAAGCAGTTTCAAAGTAGCGACGGAACTGTCTTTCTAGAACACCATATTGAAAACGGAGTTTTTGTTTCTCTGCTAATGCAGTAGCATACTCAGAAATCTTACGACGCGCCCCCTTGGGGCCATGCATGCCGGGAGGGTAGCTTTTATTTTCAAAAGCACGAGGGGATCCTCCTAGGAGAACACCATAACGGCGGCTGATTTTAGTTTTAGGTCCTGTGTAACGAGCCATGATATCAAAAAATGAAGTTATAGATGAGTAGAAATTTTAAACACGACGTTGTTTTGGTGGTCGGCAACCATTGTGAGGTACTGGTGTCACATCTTGAATCAGAGAGATTTCTAAACCGATAGCCTGCATTGCACGGACTGCCGATTCACGACCAGCTCCAGGCCCTTTAACACGAACAGAAACTTCTTTAAGACCATGACCCATTGCTTGACGACACGCATCCTGAGCAACGACCTGGGCGGCATACGCCGTACTTTTACGAGATCCTTTAAAGTTCATTTTTCCCGCACTGGACCAGCCAATTACAGCTCCTCTTAAGTCAGTAATAGAAACGATTGTATTGTTAAAGGTAGCTTGGACATGGGCGAGACCTTGAATAATATTTTTACTCCCTTTGGCCTTAACAATTTTAGGGGGCTCAATAGGATCATCCAGATTGAAGCTTACGGGTGCAGCAGGAACAACGGCCTCCTCTGCTTTTTTTGATTTAGAGCCTTTTGGAGATTTTGCTCCTTTCTCTGTTTTAGAAGATTTCTCTACACTTTTTTCTTTGAGGGAAGTCTCTATCGCTGGTGTGCTAAGTTCAATTTGCGGAGCCACACTATCACTAGGAATCGCAGAAGCAGGTGATTCTGGAATTTGATGATCTTGTTTTGGTAATGTTTCTTCTGACATGGAAAATAAAAACTAGTAGATGATATTAATCTTTAGCACGCACAATACCGACAGTTTTACGAGGACCTTTACGCGTGCGAGCATTGGTTTGAGTACGTTGACCGCGGACTGGTAACCCACGACGATGACGAATTCCTCGATAACAATTAATAGCTTGAAGGCGCTTTAAGTTACCCTGAAGTTCTCGACGAAGGTCTCCCTCAATCATTATTTTTTCATCTGTGATAGCATGAATAATAGAACCAATTTGTTCAGGAGTGAGCGTTTTAGCGCGCTGATTGAGGTCAATATGAGCACGTTCTAAAACCTTCTTGGCTGTTTTGGGGCCAATACCATAAATATACGTCAGCGATGCTTCGATGCGCTTATCGCCTGGAATTTCAATACCGAGAAGTCGGGGCATAATAAATAGAGATTAAGAATGAAGATTTATCCTTGACGTTGTTTATGACGTGGGTTTTTACAAACAACACGTATGACATTTTGACGGCGTACAATTTTGCAGCTTTCGCAAAGACGTTTAACAGAAGCTCGAACTTTCATGAAATCAAAAAAGAGAAAAGACTAGATAGAACGGGGCAGAGAGGTTGATTTGAAATAGATTCGGAATTTTTTTAAAATAAAAAGAGCGAACCTATTGCTTGAAGGGTCGTTGATTATTACGGAAAAGATCTCCTTATGGCGAGAAAAATCTTGTTTTTTTGCAAAAAAGAATTTCAAAAATTCTCTTGCCTTTTTATTTGCCTAGATAAGATTGACAGGATTATCGGATTTTAAGTTATATCACATCCCATCACAGTTTATACTGTAATCATAAAAACCATGAAAAACACCATTACTAAAAACTCATCCACCCTCCCCTCGTCAATGAGAACAATGACTTCGGACTCCACACCGAGATCTTTTCTACCCGTCGATACTAGGCCAATCTACCTACAACGAGGACTTACAAAAAAGAATATGGATGCCCTCTATCTCATGGCATTCAAGTTATACGAAGCAAAGAAAGCAGAAGAGGCGCTCCACTGTTTTAAACTCATGACTCTTCTTGATTGGTGCGACAAACGAGCATGGCTTGGATGCGCTGCATGCTTTGAAAGGATAAAGAATTATACCGCTGCCATTGGTTGCTATAAAGCTGCAACAATTGCAGATAACCACGATCCAATGCCACTATTGCGAACCTTCCACTGCTACTTGGAAATACAAGATAAAGAAAATGCACTCAAGGCCCTTGAAACCGCAATTCAAGTGGCAGAGAGGCAGGCTGATCTTTATAGTGATCTCAAGAAACAAGCAGAAAATATTAAAAAAGCTCTTCTACAATAATTTTTAATAATTAACTCTTTTTACAAAAAACCAACCTAACATTTTATGGGCACTCCTACATCTATACCACAAGCTTCTTCATCATTACCGCAATCTTCATCTACAGCGACCCCTCAAGCCGCAAAAAATGATGGCAGCACTCATTCAGCTGCAGTTGTTAGTATCCCTAGCACCATAGAATCTCTTTCCACCTTAACCTTAGAGAAAGCACCCACTTCACAAGGACCCAATAGTAATACTCTTGCAACCAGTTTAGGAGCCGACCCACAACTTGAAAGCCCCTCCTCAATGTCACCCGCTTCTTATCAGCAAGCAATAAGTACTATGCTTGATAGTCTCTGTGAAAATCCAAATCCAGATAGTACTGATGATGGGCAAACTGTGACAGATTCAAGCAGTAGCGCCACTAGTAGTGAGGCCAGCAGTACTAGTGCTACTGATGAGACTAGTTCCACCAGCGGGGCTAGCAGCACGAGCACCACTCCCAATTATGTAAGCATGACAGAAATCATGAGCGAAGTTGAAAATTTGGCAGTCAAGGAGTCAGGGAATCAAGAAGCTCAGCAAAATGCTTATCTTAGTGAGACTAACGCAATGGTGAACACAGCAATTCAAGGTGCACAAGATTTAATAGATTCAGGTGCAGCATTACTAACAGCTGCTATTGTTGGTTTAGTCTGCACAGTTGTTGGATCTGCTGCAGCACTCGGCATCGGAGGATATTCCATGAAAGGCTCTGCTGATGCAGAGGGGAGCGGCGAAAATGCTATTTCACATGAGGATAGCATTAATGAATCCGGTGAAGATAGTGGTAATATAGAGATGACATCAATGAAATCAAAAGAAACAGAAGCTTCTACTGTTGAAAAAGGATCCGAAAGCCCAACAGCTGAAAAAACAGCAGCGACTGCCGATAAAGAAAAAACCGAAGGCACAACAGATAAAAGTGCAGGGAAGAAAACAGCCACACCACGCCTTGATTCAATGATGGCTAGTCAATATATGCAAATGGCATCTAGCTTAGGTGATGCTGCCGGAAAAGTTGGATCAGCTTCTTTTCAAGCTCAATCCACAGTTGATCAAGCAAATTCTCAAAAGGCACAAGCTTTAGTAGATAATTACAATAATGCCGCAGGTATGTGTAACAGTAATATACAGATGACTGCTTCTCAGGTTCAAGCCTTAGATACGACTGCTTCAAGTGTAGCACAAGCGGAGGCTCAAATGGTTAGTGCTACTTCAAGGTATTAGGAACTTTTAAAATGCTGATAGAATCTATTAATATCAAAGAGAAATACCATTTATAAAGATGATTCACTCAGATATCTGATACTGATCGTAACAATAGGGTAACAGAGCCCATTGGGTTACCAGAATATTTCATGATAATCGTGATAAGGGGACTCGTAAAACTTAATGGGACCAGGCGAACAATCAAGTCAGATGACGAGTATGTGCTACACATTGCCGCGGGTAGACCTTGAGCTCAATGTAGAGTCAGATTTTGAAGTTAGCTGAAAAAGTAGTGATTTAAAAATGTGATTATAACCTCCATCCGCTTCCCGATCTCCATATTATGCCGGATTTTTTATACTGAATTGTCATGAGGCGCCGTGCAATGCTTATTAGCACAAGGCGGGCGTAGGATTGTGATACAGGGCTCTATGATTTACCGTACACCTCAATAATAATTCGAGGCCAACGCAGCATCCATGTGGCTTCCCGGCTTACGCAGGTGATCAGCATGAAATATGCGGGTTTAAAGGCAGTCTCCCCAGAGGTCTCCCGAGCGCCGGCGCTGCCCCATCTGCCTTCGCAGCCTCCTCGTCACGATCAAGTATGAAATATGCGCGCTAGTTGGGTATAAAAAAGGACAGGCCCAACTAGTTTCCTAGCTGGGCCTGTTAATACTGGCAACGTCCTACTCTCGCACAACCTATAGATGCACTACCATCGGGGCTGCAGCGTTTCACTTCCGTGTTCGGGATGGGAACGGGTGGTTCCACTGCGCTAAGGTCACCAGAGTACGAAGCTGAAATTAATCAACTGCGGGTCTCTAATGCCTTACAACATTACCTGTCATATCAAAGAGCAATACGAAATAAATTTCAGTGTTGATCACTGACTTCTGTAGATAGTAGTAAAAATGTCCAATTCTAGAACTGCTGTTGATTAACAACAGAGTTTGAATGAAAACAGTAAAGCCGAACGAGCATTAGTATTGTTAAGCTGAACACATTACTGTGCTTACACCCACAACCTATCAACGTGGTAGTCTTCCACGGCTCTTCAGGGAGAACTCATCTTGGGAATGGCTTGGCGCTTAGATGCTTTCAGCGCTTATCCTTTCCGAACATAGCTGCCCAGCAATGCCGTTGACACGACAACTGGAACACCAGAGGTTCGTCATTCTCGGTCCTCTCGTACTAGAAAATGAACCCCTCAATTCTCCTGCGCCCACAGTGGATAAGGACCGAACTGTCTCGCGACGTTCTGAACCCAGCTCGCGTACCACTTTAACCGGCGAACAGCCGGACCCTTGGGACCTTCTCCAGCCCCAGGATGTGATGAGC
>JAIPKF010000020.1 GCA_021733705.1 Chthoniobacterales bacterium | reverse complement strand
TTAAAAAGGAGAGAGAAGCCTCCTCGGTGGGGCTTGATGCTAGAGGGGCAGGTTGATATTCATAGCTCCCTGGGCTCCCAAGACGAAGAATAGAAGCCGTGCGGCCCTCGGACATTTTTTCATCATAGAGATCGAGGATTTCACTCTCTTGCCTTTGAGAGGCATTCAGGAAGGAGCAATACTCTTGGGATGTGATGGCTCTTGGGGAAGAGGTCTCTCCTGGTCTTTCTACGGCTAAGAGCAGTCTGCTACTTAGAAAAAAGAGAGTAGGAATGACAATAGTGAGAAGAACTTTCATGGAGGGGGGATCTCACTACATGGAGGTACTGAGATTTTGTGAAGAAGGAGATTAGCAAAAGTGCTGCAGGGCTTTCAATCCGTTATTTTGAGATAGCGTCTCATTCTCCGCCCTTGCCCTAAGAAAAGTCTCAGCACTTCTATCATTCTTAACTTAACCCGGATATTTCATACTGAATCGTCATGAGGCGCCGTGCAAAGCTTATTAGTACAAGGCGGGCGAAGGATTGTGATGCAGGGCTGTATGTGTACATACTGTCCAAATCAAAATGAGAGTCTAACGCAGCATCCATCTGGCTTCCCGGCCTCCGCAGGTGATTAGTGTGAAATATCCGGGTTAAATCTGCGTAAGATTCATTTTTACTTATGTGAATGCCATCAGAATTTTTTTATAAAAAATAAGACTTAAAAATTGGTCTTTGACTCATTACACTCTATTCTACCCTTCACATGTTCCTTCTCGATCAATACGTTCTTAAGAAATTTGCAGTTCCTTTTCTTTATTGCATTGTTGGATTTATAGCAATCTGGCTTGTTTGGAATCTTAGCACGAATCTTCCAGATTTTGTGCAGGGTCATATTACACTGAGAACACTCATCTATTTTTATTCAACTCAGATTCCCAACGTGATCGTACAAAGTATTCCGGTTGGCACGTTATTAGCACTTCTCTACTCCATGACACAAATGTCACGTAGCAATGAAATCATTTCGATGTTGTGTAGTGGCCGAAGCCTTTATCGCATTTTTTTCCCATTTTTTTTAGTAGGACTACTCCTAGTAATTATTAGTAGCTATTTTAACTATGAAAAGGCACCTCAAGCCGAAGCGATTAAAAATCAGCTTATGGATGAAATTAAGAACGGAAAGAAAATCAATAAATTGATTCAAAATCATCTTTTTCGAAATCGTCTTGATAATCGTACCTGGTACTTGCAGACACTCGATTTAAAAAACCAATCAGCTCATCAAATTCAAATTATTCAACAAGACAAAGAGGGAAACATTATTGAAAAATGGTACGTCGTTGATGCTAACTTTAATCCTAGCACGCACACATGGACCTTTCTACAACTCCATCATGTCATCGTGAATCCTATTGGTAATGTCCTCACATTTGATTTTTGTGAAAAACAAGAGATCAGTGATTGGAGTGAATCTCCTTGGCGCATTGCAAGTTCTAGCATGAATCCAGATATGCTTGGTGTTCCGGAACTCAGAACATACCTGCATAACAACAGCGACTTTCCAAAAGCGCGTCTTGCTCCTTTTGTTACCCATCTCGACTATCGCTGGGCACTTCCCTGGATCTGTTTTATTGTGATACTTTTGGCTGCTCCTTTGGGAGTTATTTATTCTAGGCGGAGTATTTTAAGTGGTGTCGCCATTGCAGTAGGTCTTTTTGCAGCACTTCTTTTTTCAAGCAATCTCTTTTTAGCCTTAGGTAAAGGAGATTGCTGCTCTGCATGGATGGCAGCCTGGGGACCAAATATTGTTTTTGCAGGAATTGGAATTTATTTGATCTGGATCAAGGCAACAGGTAGAGAGCTGCCACGATTTCAATGGCCGAAGTAATATCTATCCTTTCCATTCTTAGAAAATTGAAAAGAAGATGAAGTTTCATCTTTGATGGGAATGAAGTTCCACTTTGTCCTATTACAAATAGACTTTGATGACTTTTAGAGACCTTCAAGATAGATTCTTCCTCCATGAACGATAGTAAAAAAAAAGATTTGCAAGAGAGAGTTTCCAAAGAGGGGTCGCTTGTAGATCAAGTGTCAGCAATCTTTGGAGAGGAGGGTGTGCTCTCTGCTATTTCTGGATTTGAAACACGACCAGAGCAGTTTCAAATGGCCAAAGCGATTGCCAAAGCTCTTGAGGAGGAGACGCATCTTGTTGTGGAAGCTGGAACTGGCGTTGGAAAGTCCCTTGCCTATTTGATTCCAGCGGTGCTCTATGCTGTGACCTCGAGACGTAAAGCCATTATTTGTACCCATACCATCACTCTTCAAGAACAGCTACTTTATAAAGATCTCCCCCTTCTTCAAAAAATTCTTGGGATCCCTTTTGAGGCTGTTCTACTCAAAGGACGTCAAAATTATTTTTGTCCTGCACGTTTCAATCGTGCCCTGCATTATGCGCATGATCTTTTTGCTGGTGATGTCTTGCCCGAATTAGAAAGGATACGCCTTTGGAGTGAGACAACACGTGATGGAACGCTAAGTTCTCTCTCCCCAGAGCCTGATCCTCAAGTCTGGGCTCAAGTTTGCAGTGATCGTTCTCTCTGTTCACCAAAAACGTGTGGAAAAGATCCACGCTGTTTTTATCAAGCAGCACGACGACGTGCTCTTGCTTCAGATGTTTTAATCCTCAACCATACTCTTTTCTTTACCTTATTAGAGGACCCCAGCGAAACAGAGACGGGATACCTTTTCCCCCATGATTTTGTCATCCTCGATGAAG
The DNA here is from genome assembly GCA_021733705.1 of Chthoniobacterales bacterium. GTDB lineage: Bacteria > Verrucomicrobiota > Verrucomicrobiia > Chthoniobacterales > UBA6821 > CAIWMF01. The sequence goes on along the minus strand of JAIPKF010000020.1, from coordinate 11,840 downwards.
CTCACACAATTGAAACAATCGCCTCTCATCACTTTGGAATTACGGTTTCTCAATATGGACTCAAGCAATTACTCCATCGCCTCTATCATCCAAGAACGCGCAAAGGAATTTTTCAGCAGCTCAAGGCTACCAAGGCAATCACAGCTACTACAGAACTTCTAGAGGAGAGTGATCTTTTTTTTGAAACACTTATTTCTAAATGTGACTTTAAACAAGGACGAGAGTTTCGTATTCGTGACCCAGAACAGTTAGAATTTTTAAAAAACAAACAAAAGCTCGTAGAGCACTTAAATCGTCTTGAGGTTTTGATTGAAATCATTGCAGCTCCTCTGGATGAACCGCTCCAAGCGGAACTGAGCGATATTGCCAAGCAGCTCTCTCAAAGCAGTGAAGATCTTCTCTCTTTTTTAGAGCATCATCAACGGGAACATGTCTATTGGATTGAAAAAAGTGGACGCGTGATACCCTCCTGTACACTACGTGCAGCCCCTATCGATATGGGAGGGCATCTTGAAAAATATCTCTTTGAAAAAAAAACAAGTGCGATCCTTACCAGCGCTACACTTTCAACGGGAGCCCCTCAGCTTCACTATTTCCGCTCTCGTATTGGAGCCTTAGAAGTAGAGTCTCTAGAGCTTGGTTCTCCTTTTGATTATCAAAAACAGATGCGGCTTCATCTTGTGGGTCAAATGCCAGAACCGCGTCATCCAAATTATGAGGAGGCATTAAAAAAGTGGATTATCCATTTTACCGAACAGAGCGATGCACGAACCTTTGTCCTCTTTACCAGCTATCGAAGCATGCAAAATATTGCTTCCGCAATAAAACCTTTTTTTGAAAAGAAAAAATGGAGTCTTCTTGTTCAAGGAAGTGGTCTTTCTCGTTCCCGAATGCTTGAGGAATTTCGCTCTGGAAAACCGTGTGTACTCTTCGGTACAGACAGCTTTTGGACAGGAGTCGATATTCCAGGAGAAGCACTTTCCAACGTTATGATCACACGACTTCCTTTTGCAACCCCTGATCATCCTCTCACAGAGGCACGTTTTGAACAGATTGTGGCTACTGGTGGCGATGGCTTTCGTGATTATTCGTTGCCTGAGGCTATTCTTAAATTACGCCAAGGGGTGGGCCGATTGATCCGTAACAAGCAAGATCGTGGTTCAATTGTCATTCTTGATAGCCGTGTGATTCACAAACCGTATGGAAAAGCTTTTTTAAAGGCTCTTCCAGACTGTCCGGTAGAGGTTATTTAGCCCGGATATTTCATACCGGTTCTGCTGCGGTTTGCGAACACCTTATGGATACTGCGTCAGCTTCGAATTGCTCCTCGGGCAGTATGAAATATCCGAGTTAATTTTAAGAAGCTCTAATTAATTCCAAACCGATGAAGACACCAAACATTAACCTTATGAGTAATGATGGCATAGCAAAGAACGAATCCTGTAATCCAAGCCCAATAAATAGCAGGAAGAGGCACCATCTCGAAATAAGTCCCCATCGACGTGTAAGGAAGCACTCCTCCAATGACCATAATAAGAAAGGTCATTAGTAGTAGAAAAGGGCTAGCAATGCTTTGTATAAAAGGAATCTTAGCAGTACGGATAATATGAACAATTAATGTCTGCGTGATGATCGATTCCACAAACCATCCTGTATGAAAAAGTTTTTCGTAATAGGACTTCATCTCGGGAGTTGTTCCCGAAGCACTAAAAAGATGACATCGGAAAAAATAGAGCATCAGAAAAAAAGTGGCATAGTCAAATATAGAACTGAGAGGCCCAATGAAAGCCATATAACGACCTATATTGCCGATATTCCATTTACGAGGTTTTAGCAAATATTCAGGATCGACATGATCGGAGGGAATACCAATTTGTGAGGTATCATAAAGTAAATTATTTACCAGTACTTGAATTGGAGCCATCGGAAGAAAGGGCAAAAAACAAGAGCTTCCAACCATACTAAACATATTGCCAAAATTGGAACTAGCCCCCATGCGAATATACTTTAAAATATTACCGAAGACCTTGCGTCCCTCTAAAATGCCATCTTCTAGGACCATAAGACTCTTCTCAAGCAAGATGATATCTGCTGATTCTTTGGCGACATCAACAGCAGTATCTACTGAAATACCGACATCTGCGACTCGCATTGAAAGAGCATCATTGATGCCATCCCCCATGTAGCCGACGACGTGACCTTTCTTCTGCAGTGCAAGAATGATTTGTTCTTTTTGAGATGGAGTAAGACGAGCAAAGACATTATTTTTTTCAGCAAGCGTCCCTAATTCTTCTTCGTTGAGAGATAAAATTTGATCTCCCGTAATAACTTCATCCACCTCGAGGCCGACATCTTTACATATTTTTCGTGTCACAATTGCATTATCACCAGTAAGAATTTTAGTAGAAACTCCATACGATTTGAGAGAGGCGATTGCTTTATAGGCAGATTCTTTAGGAGGATCGAGAAAGGCAATATAACCCAGTAGGGTCAATTCATTCTCATCAGCTACAGAAAAAGTTGTTTTGTTTTGAGGGAAATCTCGGTACGCAATTCCAAGTACACGGTAGCCATCTCGACTTAGTTTTTCATACTCTTCAAGCAAATCATTTTTAATGAGGTCAATCATCATATAGATTTCATCGTCGACTTGATAATGCGTGCAGACTTTATAGATATCTTCCACGGAACCCTTACAAACTAAGACATGATCTCCTTCATAATCGACCACTACGGACATGCGTTTACGTTGAAAATCAAAAGGGATCTCATCGACTTTTTTACAGTCACGATCAACATCGAGATCTGTATGCGAAAGGACCGATGCATCCAGTAAATTGCGCATCCCAGTCTGATAGTAGCTATTCATGTAGGCATAGCGAAGAACATCGTCACTATCGCGATTCGTGACATCGACACTTTTTTCAAGGATAACACGATCTTGGGTAAGTGTTCCGGTTTTATCAGTACAAAGAATATTAATAGCTCCAAAGTTTTGGATAGCATTCAGGCGCTTTACAATGACTTTCTTTTTGGACATAGCCATAGCCCCTTTGGCAAGATTGACTGTAACGATCATGGGAAGCATCTCTGGAGTCAGTCCCACTGCTATAGAAAGCCCAAAGAGTAAAGCTTCTGCCCAATTATGATTTCTTACTCCGATAATAAGAAAAACGACACTCACCATAACAATCATAAAACGGATCATTAACCAGGTGAAACCCGTGATACCGCGATCAAAGCTTGTGAGCACAGGTTTACTTGCAAGCTTTTGACTGATGACTCCAAAATATGTTTCAATACCCGTATTAATCACCAGTGCCTTAGCACTCCCACTAATAACATTGCTACCTTGAAAAATAGCATTGGTGAGTTCTAGTGCTGATCGTTGAGTTGCACTATTAGGACTTGTCCAGCAGACTGTTTTTTCAATAGGCATTGATTCGCCAGTAAGTGAAGATTGGCTTACAAAAAAATCCTTGGCACTCATGAGACGCATATCTGCAGCAATCAGTGAACCAGCCTGAAGAAAAACAACATCACCAGGAACGATTTCAGACATTGGAATCTCTACTTCTTTTCCATGACGCAATACATGGCAATTTGTCTGTACCATAGCTCGCAACTTCTCAACAGCCTTGCTCGTACGATGTTCTTGAAAATAAGCAAAGCCGATACTCAGAATAATCATAAACCCGACAACCGTTGCGGATTCAGGATCTCCCATAAGAATTGAAATAATACAAATGACCAAAAGCTGAATCAGCAATGGATTTTTACAACGTGTAAGAATTTCATGAAAAAAACTCTCTTTTTCTTTTTTACCAATATCGTTAGGACCATATTGGGAAAGGTTTTTATCAGCCTGTTCATTGGCAAGCCCCTGCTCTGAGGTTTGAAACGACTCGAAAGCCTCCTCTAAAGGCACTGAGCAGAGATGAGTAAATTTTTTTTCATACTCGGAAGGAGCTGCTCCAGTAACATTCACCTTAAGAATCGATATCCGAGGGAAAACTTTATATAACAAAGATGAAATGCTCACGACGATGATATTTACAAGGATTTCGTATATAAGGTTTTTGGTAAGAGTTAAAAATAATATCGTTAGGAAAGAAAATCCTAACTTCCAAAATTCTTACCTGAATGGAACCTGCTATTGGAGCGACATTAATATGGGGGTCGGATAGATACCCAAAATAATAATCACAGCAATTAATGCTGAAATCAGTACTGTTGTTAACTTAGAAAGGGTTATAGGAGTACATGTTTCGCTAGGTTGTTTCCAATACATTGCCTTAACAACTTTGAGATAATAATAAATTCCAGCAACAACAGAAAGAGTAGCAACTGCAAGCAAACCATAATGACCTTGTTGAAAGGCAACTTGAAAAATAAAAAATTTACCAAAAAATCCTGCAGAAAATGGAAGTCCTGCTAATGAAATCATAGCCACTGTCATTGCGGCTGCTAGAAGAGGAGAGCGTTCATGAAGTCCTTGAAAGCAATAGATTTCATCACCACCTGAAGTTTCAGTTACAATCATGAGCACTATAAAAGCTAGTGAAGTCATAGCTAAATAAGCAACCAAATAGAACCCAATGGCTGGTACAGCTAAAGCCGCACCGATACTCGCGACAGCCATTAGAATATAGCCAGTATGGGCAATACTTGAGTAAGCGAGGAGACGCTTCATGTTGGTTTGAGCCATTGCAGCAAGATTTCCAAAGAGGAGTGTCACTATTGCTAAAAGAGTAGTAATAGCAAAAACTTTTTTCCCAAGAGTTGGAATAAGATAGAGTTGTTCCAGGAATCGGAGTAGTAAGACGAACCCTGCAGCTTTTGAGGCAATAGAAAGAAATGCAGTAATTGGTGTAGGAGCCCCCTGGTAAACATCAGGAAGCCAAAATTGAAATGGAAAGGCAGCAATTTTAAAACACAACGCTACGAGAATAAGTCCAGTTCCAAAAAGAAGCGGTGTCATCGATGAAGCAGGGAGCAATACAATACTTTCGGCAAGATGTGCAATACTTGTTGTTCCAGTAACACCAAAAATCCAGCTAATGCCATAAATAAGGAACCCGGTCGTAAGAGCACTCAATATAAGATATTTAGTACCTGCCTCCAAGGATTTGGGATCTTTTCGTAAATAGGAAATAGAAATATAAAGTACCACTGTCATGCACTCTAGTGACACAAAAAGCAAAATAAAACTGACTGCTGATACGAGCCACATCAAGCTTGCACACGCAAAAATAGGAAGAATAAAAAATTCTCCGACTCCTGCTCCCAGACGTTCACCTGGAATACCACGTTCAATCACTGGAATATAATCCAGTGACATAAGTAAGGTGAGGATTGTCGTAACAATCATGAATCGCTTAAAAAAAAGCGCAACGTTATCAATCGTATAAAAGGGAGCACTTTCTATCGAAACTGAACTCATAGGGAGCCAAGTTAAAAGAAGTACAAAAAAGAGCCCCCCCATACCTACGAAGGCAAGTCTCTTTTTACAAAGTTTTGGAAAGAAGGCCTCCACCATCAGCAGAGCAATACCAAGTAAAACTACAGTTAATTCGAGGAATAATGGATTCATGCAGTCAAGTTAAAAAATAAAAGGTAAAGGGTATGGATGCTAGTTGTCTGCTCGTAATAGATCTGATTTAAAAAGAAGTTATCTAATGAGGAGTTTTTTAAGTTTTCTGAAAATAAGTACCTTTTGGTTTAATGCAATGTTCCTAAAATAATATCACTGACTAGAAGACTTTATTTTTCATTTATCATTATAACTTCAACGGTGTACTAAATACTTAACGAAATGCTGTATTTACTAGGTTTAAGATCAATTGAGGGAAAATTCCGGTTATTAAGAGAACAACAAGAAGTAAGGTTACTGGTGCAAACTCTTTTAATGAAAGATCTTTAATATTTGTCCAACGTTCTGCTTGGAATATTGGGCCAAAAAAGACAGATCGATACGCTCGTAACATATAAATTGCTGAAATAACTACGCCCCATAGGGCAGCAATAATTGCAATGATTAAAATTTTTGATCCCTGATTAATAATCACTGTTGCGGTAGCTCCAAAGAAGATGAGGATTTCTCCAGCAAAATTGGTAAAGCCTGGCAAGCCAACGGAGGCCATCGTTCCAAAGCCAAAAAGCAAGGATGCTTTTGGAAGAAGTTGAGCCAATCCTCCCAATTCATCATAGGTGAGAGTTTCCGTGCGAGCGCGCAGTGCTCCACACAGAGCAAAAAGAACTGCTATGGAGAGACCATGTCCAAACATGAGAAGAGCAGCCCCACTCAGACTCAGCATATTGAATGCAACAAGGCCTAGGAATATTGTTCCCATGTGCATGACACTTGAATAAGCAATCGTCCAATCAAGACGACGTTGTGCGATGGTAACGTACCCAATGTAAATGATATTACAAATAAGAAGAATTAGGAGTAACATCGAAAATTTTCCAACTGCTACAGGAAAAATAGGGAGAGCTAAACGAATTAATCCATAGAGTCCAAATTTTTTGAGAACACCAGCATGGAGCATTGCTGTGGGCGCTGGAGCACTTGAGTAGGTGCTTGGAGCCCATGAATGGAAGGGGAAAAGCGACACTAAGGTTCCAAACCCAGCAAGAAGAAGCAGATAAATCCAGGAGGCAGGATGGCTTATTTCATTTTGACTTAGTTCAGCCATTACACGAAAATCAAAAGATCGAAAGCTCGTAGGGGCAGAAAGATAGAGAGCAATAATTCCTAAGAGCACAATAAGACTATCTGCACCAAGATAGAGTGTCGCTTTCCATGCGGCTGCCTGTCGATCTCCCGAACCCCAAATGCCAATCATGATAAAAACAGGAATAAGTGCGATCTCGTGAAAGCCATAGAGAAAAAAGGTATCTAAGGATGAAAAAGCACCTGCCAATCCCGCTGTAATTATAAGCAAGCAACAGTAAAAAAGATTTGGAGAGCGCTCCATTTTTGGGGTTACACAAATAGCCGTAAAAGAGACAAGGCCTGTCAGCAACAACAACGTTAGACTCAATCCATCAGCTCCTAGCGTGAAATTAAGTCCAATTTTTGGAACGATTTTTGTTTCCTGAAGGTACTGCCAGCCCCCTAAGACTAAGTTATAATGGTAGCATAAAAATAGACTCAATAAAAAATTCAATCCAGTTGTTAAAAGTGACGTGAGACGTGCAGGGGCACCACACAGGATCAAAATGATAGCAACAAAGGGGAGAAAAATAAGAAAAAGAAGAGGACTCATGAAACGAAAAGTAAAAAGTAATGAAGGAGTAATTAAGAATAGTTGTATGGTTCAATAGGGTTTTTGAAAATTCTCCTTAGGAACATGCATTTAAATCATCATTTTGAATTAATGAATCCTCATCAACAGCACTATCATTCCAATAACACCTCCACCAAGGAAAAGTGTGTATGCTTGGAGATTACCAACTTGTAAAAAGCGTAATATAAAACCCACAGACCAGGTTACTGAAGCGATTCCTTGAACGATAAATCCATCAATAACCCAGCGATCAACAAATGCCATTGCATTGGCAAATGCTCCTTGAATCTGTTTTACACACCAGTCATAGAAATCATCAATATAAAAGCGTTTAGCAAGCAATGGAATAGTAATCGGGTCTTGTGATGCGTTTCTATAGAGTGTTATAGCAGCTAATGTACCAATGAGGAAAAAGAGAATAAAAATCCATTCCACATACGCTGGAGTCTCTTTTGGAAGTTCTAAACTTCCAAGAGGGAGAATGAAATAACGTGTGATCCAAGGATACCCAGAAAAAATGGCTGGAATAGAGAGTAAGATCAATGGAATCGTCATTACTAGAGGTGACTCCGGAGCAGTGCGGGCATGTTCTGTACGAGCTGCTCCAAAAAAAGCGACGATACAGACACGTGTGATATAAAATGCTGTTAGTCCAGCAGCAATAACGATCATCCAAAAGACAATTTTATTCTGTTCGAAAGCAAACTTCATGATGAGATCTTTACTGAAACTGCCACTGAAGAAAGGACATCCTGCCAGTGCTAACATACCACAGACAAAAGCAATAAAAGTGATTGGCATTCGCTTACGAAGACCTCCCATTTTCCAAATATCAAGTTCATGGTGCATGCTTACCATGACTGATCCCGATGTTAGAAAGAGAAGACATTTGAAAAAAGCATGTGTAAAAAGATGAAATATAGGGACTGCCGCTGTTGTTGCGACTCCAACAGCTGTAACCATATACCCTAGTTGAGAAATAGTTGAGTAGGCTAAGACACGCTTGAAATCATTTTGTTGTGTTCCAAGCAAAGCAGCACCCAATGTTGTGATAGCACCAATCCAAAGAATTACTTCACGAGCTCCTGGAGAAAAAGAGAGTAATGGGAAAATACGTGCTAGCATATAAACACCGGCTGCAACCATTGTTGCCGCGTGGAGCAGGGAGGAGACAGGAGTGGGACCCTCCATGGAGTTGGGCAACCATATATGTAGCGGAAATTGTGCCGATTTCCCAATAGTGCCGCAAAAAATAAAGACTAAAGAGAGTGCTAGAAAGACCGAATTGGTACCAAAAAGAGGAAGCGATTGATTGATTGAAGAAAAGGAAATGCTGCCAGTAGCATACCATAGGAGTAAAATTCCTATAAAAAGTCCAAAGTCTCCAATGCGATTGACGATGAAAGCTTGCTTTCCAGCATCAGCAGCACTCTCTTTTTCAAAGAAGTGCATGATGAGAAGATAGGAACTAAATCCTACAAGCTCCCAACTGATAAAGAGCATGATAAAATTATCTGCTAGAACAATACCAAGCATAGAAAAAAGAAAAAAGGCAAGCCCCGCAAAAAAGCGTGCATAGCCACTTTCCTCACGCATATAGCCAATAGAGTAGATAAAAACGATTGTTGCAATAGTTGTTACAACTACAAGCATCATGCGGGTTAACGGATCCACCATCATACCAATAGAAATAGTGAGGGCCTCTCCGAAATCGATCCATTTTATTCCTGAAACTACAAAATCAGTTCCTTTAAGAAATATTACCCAACTAGCTAAACACGAAATCACCGCAGCTGTGATAGCTAATGAAGCTGCTGCAATCTTATTACGTTGAGTGATGCATAGAATAGATGCCGCAGCTACCAATGGTGCTAAGTATATGACCCAAACTAATACAGAGAGTTGAGAAGTAAGTAGATTCACAGCGATGAAGAATTAGCTAGAGACTAGAGAAAAAAGACAAGTTTATTTTATATTCTTGAAGAACAGAAGCTGGGTAGAGGTTTTTAGCAGAGAAGTATTGTCAAAAGATTTTTAATTAGAATTTCATTGAATTAAGATCTTCACTGTGGGTTGTTTGACGGCTGCGAAACAAGGCTACAATAATTGCTAATCCAACAGCAATTTCTGCTGCAGCAACAGTAATAATAAAAAAGACTAATACTTGTGCATCATAATTTTGATGTCCATGAACAATACTATATCGTGAAAAAGCAACAATAGAGAGATTGACGGCACTCAACATCATTTCCAGGCACATTAAAATAATAATGATATTGCGACGAAGCATTACCCCTGCAAGACCTAGGGAGAAGAGAAGGCCACTGGCCATAAGGTAATGAGATAGGGTAATCATTGAAAAAGTGATAGGCTAGAAGTTTTATATATTCTTAAAAAACAATCATTTTCTAAAAAGTGCATCTATTGATAAAATCTACCGAAGCGTTCTTCGGCTGAGAAGAACAACTCCTACTGTTGCTACCAAAAGCAAGACACCAACAATTTGAAATGGTAAATTGAAGGAATGAAAAAGAGTCATGCCAATCATACTCACATCTTGAGATGAAGCGGTTATTGGAGGCATCATTTTTGAAAATTGAGGACTTGATTCGAGTGTTTCAGAAAGAAGTACCATAAAGGATAACACAACAACAGCTCCCCCGAGCATCACTCCGAGTTTAACTCGACGGCATTCCTCTGCTTGCAAATTTAAAAGCATAATAATGAATAGAAAAAGAACCATTACGGCTCCTGCAGCAACGAGTACTTGAACAATGGCGATAAAAAAGGCATCCAGAGTTATAAAAACAGCAGCGAGGCAAATAAAAGAACTCACTAAGCACATGGCACAAGAAATCGGGCTCCGAAGTGTTACAACACCAAGCCCGAAGGCAATCATGAGGGAAGAAAAAATCCAGAAAAGAGTTAGTTGCATGGGTGAGAATTCATGGTTTAAGTGTGGAGAAGCAGTAAATTCTCAAAAGTTTGAAAAGAGAACGATAGCATCAAGTAAAAAAGTTGATTAGCTGAAAATTGTAAACATCTCAAGAATCGGATGAGCTCAGTTGCTGTCTTGTTAAAAAGGAAAAGAAATAGGGTTTTCACTTTTTCTCATTCCATTTGAAGACTAATCCCGTCATCACTCCTCCTAATTCGTACAGCTTCTCTTTGTGATGAATCATTTCATCCCGGCTCAGTCCAGTAATGGAGTAATCCTTCCGTAAATAAATCGCCTGCTCTGGGCAGACCTCTTCGCATAAGCCACAATAAATACAGCGGGACATATCTATATCAAAAACACGAGGAGCTTTTTCAACCTTACGCCATGGATCTCCTTCTGGAATTTCCATCGGCTTAATAGTAATTGCACGTGGCGGACAAATAAATTCACATAGCTGACAGGAGACGCAGCGCTCATGACCATGTTCATCTTTCACTAAAGTTGGAGCACCTCGATACCATTCTGGCAAATGAGCATCCCATTTTTCTTCAGGATACTGCATTGTAATGACTCCCTTACCAAAAAGAGAATTTTTGAAATGCTTCCAGGTAATAGCAAGACCCCCAATAATTGCAGGAAGGTAAAGCTTTTCGTACCAGTTTAGTTTTTTCCTATTAACAATCATAGTACGGCAAGTAAGGACAGAGAGTGAATAACTAGTAATAAAAGGATAGAGCAATTAGTAAAATCTTTTTTTACGTTTTATAAAATAATATGGAAGGATAATAGAGGAGATTCAAGTTTCAGGAATAAGAGTTTCACTACGTCATTATCTTTTCACATAGCTCAAAATGAGAGCTGCAAGAAATATGTTTGCAACTGCTAATTCAAAGAAGAAGTACCAGCCTAGCTTCATAAGTTGATCGTAGCGAAAACGTGGAATAGTCCAACGTACCCAAATGAAGATGAAGAGAATTGCAATTACCTTGGTGAGAAAGACGGCGATGTTCACGAGCCCCCAAAACCAGCCATGAGAGCCATCAGGAACAAGAGGAAGACTCCAGCCTCCTAAAAAAAGTGTTGTGATTACCCCAGCCCCAGCGATCATTGCCGTATATTCACCAAGGAAAAAAAGTGCAAATCCCATCGAGGAATACTCTGTGTGATAGCCACCAATGAGTTCTTGTTCTGCTTCTGGGAGATCGAATGGCAGACGATTAGTCTCTGCAAACATGGAGATAAAAAAGAGAATGAAGGAGATAAAAAGTGGGATCCAAATTAATATTCTCTGCAAGGAACATCCTGCGCGAAAAGCTTCGAAGAGCGCCATCGGCTGAAAAAGTGTCTCGAAACTCATTCCTTGAGGCCAAAACGGAACAACCATCCAACCATGAACAACTTGATACTGGACAATATCATTTAAGCTTAACGAACCAACCAACATGAAAATAGGAATCAAAGAGAGAGCAAGTGATAATTCATAAGAGATCATTTGAGAACTGGAACGAATACCACCAAGAAAAGGATACTTCGAATTTGAAGACCACCCTGCGAGGACAATTCCATAGACCGAGATCGAAGAGATAGCCAAGACATAAAGTGCACCT
>JAIPKF010000019.1 GCA_021733705.1 Chthoniobacterales bacterium | reverse complement strand
CGCGACGAACCAGTATGAAATATGCGGGCTAGCCCTACTTTTCACTCCCTTTTTCATAACAATAGTTAAGGAGTTCTCCGAAACTCAATGCAGCCACAGCAGTCCCAGTAATGGGAGCAGCAGATATAACAGTTGCCGCAGCACCTATAGTAGCAATAGTGCCTGCAACCGCAGCAGACATCATTCCATTAAGAAAAAGTAGTGAGATTAACCGTTTCTTTGGTGTAAAAAGCTGTAGAGTGGCCAGTGTTACTGTTCCTGTAACAGCCATCGCTCCTAATTGAACCAGACTGCTAGAAAGCTTGAGATCTTGTGCAAAGAGTGATAACTCCAGCATATGATTGATGGGTTCAATCACACTTTCATCAAAGCCCTTATTAGAAGCTCTCAAAGCACGTTCAAAATCTTCTACTATTTGAGTGATTGTGCCATGAAGTGCATCAGCTGTTTGTTCTTTTAAATTAATTACCTTACCTAAAAGTGTGTTTGCATCATTTCTTATTTGAATGGATTGTGAGACAATTTTTTTTAGTTGTTCAATTGTTAACGATTGGACATTAAGACCTGCCTGAGTATCTATTTTATTCTTAGCATTTTTTAGTCTTTCTTCTGCTTTGATAATCTTTTGATTGTTTTCTTGATCCTTATTATTTGTACATGGAATAAACAGATTCTCTATTCCATTCAGAGCAGATATATTATCTTTTAAGAGAGAATCTTTAAGAATAAGTTCTTGTGCATCCCGTACTCCATCTTTGATGCCGGCATCAGCATCCTCCTTATTAGATTGAGAAGTCCAATAAGATCTTACTGCTGTAAAAACAACAGGAGGCTTTATAGGAAAACTCCAGGTCTTTCTTTCAAGCTTCACTGTAGATTTTTCTTTTCCTCCAATAACTCGTGAATCTTCCTTTTTCTCAGCTGACAAAATCTTATTAATTTCCTCCAAGCTAGAGGCCGTATTTAATTTTTTAATGTTAAAGGTGTTTTCTCGAAGTTTATCCTCTTCTTTAAGAAATATCTTTAAATCACCAACCGTGAGTGGTCTGCCTGTCTCATAGCGATAGAGGAAATGAGTATTAAAACGATCTTGAGCATTGCTGTCATAATGTTCTTCAATCCACTGACTCACTTTTTGAATTCCTTCACGATAAGCATCTCGATCTTCTTTGTTTTTTCCCTTCACAGTAAAAGCAAGGAGCTTGTTGCGTGGAGAAAATTTTTTATTTTCTGAGAAGAAGAGTTCTTGGTGGTCAGGGCAGTCTTTCAGGATTTCTAATAGTGTTAATCCATTGGTATCAACAACGTGAACAGATCTATTTTCTGTATCAACTTCATTTTTTGACTTAGAGGCCTGAGTGACATTTTCAAGAGATGCCAAATTTAATGGTTGTTCACTATTTACCTCAATGTTCATAGCAGTTTAAATTACTTAACAGGTAAAACCTTCTTACAACGTCATCGTAGGAGATTTCTCTTCATTGGTAATATTCATCGCTTTTAAAAGAAGAAACCAATGTTCCGCTACGGGAGCAAATTTTTCTAGAAAGGAGATAAAGATTTCGGGTGTGATTAGCTCTATAGGAATCTGATAAGCGAGGTAGACCATTCGTATATCAAGCCGTGCACTTAACGTCCCACCCCCAGTGAGGGCCCAGAAAAAATTTCCTTGAGCGATCTTTTGTAATACAGGGAGTTCATTACTCTCCTGGTAACTTCCAAGTTCACTCAAGAACTCAATGAGATTTGACTCCTCATCATAGTCGATAGTAATGGTGACACCACTTTGTAACTCAAGATGAAACTGTGATGAGGGAGGTGGCTCTGGTAAAGCAGGAAGATCATACCGGGCGCTACGATCTCAAGAAGCTCAAGATAACGAGAAGAGATCATGGAAATGATTAGGTTTTTTTAATAAAGAGCAGATAACTTTTTTATTGTCAATATTCATTGATGGGATAACTAGCAATAGTAGCTACTAAAATTAGTTATGTTTTACGCTTTCACAACCGATCTCTCTGGCTAGCCCGCATATTTCATACCAATTCTGCTGCGGCTTGCGAACACCTGATGAATACTGCGTTAGCTTCGAATTGCTCCTCGGGTAGTATGAAACATACAGCCGTCGTCTCAATCCTTCACCCGCCTTGTACTCATAAGCTTTGCACGGCGCCTCGCGACGAACCAGTATGAAATATGCGGGCTGGTGAGATGGTATAATTTAATGAAAATGCCTTTTCAATTCACTCGTAGGGGCATAGGATCAGCTCCAAAATTAAGTTATCAATTACGAGTTGTAGCAGGAAATTCTTTCCGTTTTCTACCAGTGCAAAAATTATCCTTTTTAACATCCTCCATTGGACGCAAGTGGATTGTCGCAATCACAGGAATTCTCCTTATTGGCTTTGTTGCTATCCATCTTCTTGGAAATCTCTCCATTTTTCTTGGACCAGAAATCATGAATGCCTACGCAGCTCGCCTTCATCAGCTCGGAATCTTGTTATGGATAGCGCGGGTAGGGCTCCTGGTTGTCGCAGGATTACATGTTTTTTTTACGATAGCTCTTTGGCGTGAAAATCATCAGGCTTCACCTCAGAAATATGCGGTTAAAAAATCGCTTGAAACAACGCTCTATGCACGATCTATGAGACTTTCTGGGTTGGTTGTTCTTGGTTTTGTATTGTTTCATTTGGCTCAATTTACGTGGAAATGGGTGACTCCAGAATACAAAGAATGGATCGATTCTTTGGGACAACATGATGTCTATCGAATGCTTGTGGCTGCGTTTGGGAATCCCTGGGTTACGGGATTTTATCTTCTTAGTGTAGCATTTTTAGCAATGCACCTGAGTCATGGTATAGGAAGTCTTTTTCAAACATTAGGGTTAACTAATAAGAAACTACGCCCTCGTTTTGAATATGCTGGGCTCATTGTAGCATGGGCCTTTTTCCTGGGATATGCTTCAATTCCAACGGCTGTTTTTTTAAAACTCCTTCCTCACTAATCCTCTTCTCATGACTGCCCTTGATGCGAAAATTCCACCCGGTCCTCTTGAGGAGAAATGGAGACGTTTTAAAGAAAATGTCCCGCTTATAGGACCTGCCAATAAGCGAAAATTTAATATCATCGTTGTCGGCTCAGGCCTTGCCGGCGCCTCTACTGCAGCTACCTTGGCAGAACAAGGGTATCATGTTGATTGTTTTTGTTTTCATGATTCTCCGCGTAGAGCTCATAGCATTGCAGCACAAGGGGGTATTAATGCTTCCAAAAATTATCAAAATGATGGGGATAGTATTTGGCGCCTTTTTTATGACACGATTAAAGGGGGGGATTTTCGTTCCCGCGAAGCCAATGTCTACCGACTTGCAGAAGTTTCTCAGAGCATCATTGATCAATGTGTCTCCCAAGGAGTTCCTTTTGCCCGAGAATACGGAGGGCAGCTCGCTAACCGATCTTTTGGTGGGGCTCAAGTCTCACGCACCTTTTATGCACGTGGTCAAACCGGACAGCAGTTGCTTCTAGGGGCCTATTCCTCACTGAATCATGAAATCAAAAATGGTCGTGTGACCATGCATACTAACAGTGAAATGCTTGATCTTGTGGTGGTGGAGAGTCATGCCAAAGGAATTATTGTTCGCAATCTCATCTCTGGAGAGATCACACGTCACGCTGCAGATGCCGTGATTTTAGCCACGGGAGGTTATAGTAACGCTTATTATCTCTCCACGAATGCTCGCGGTTGTAATGCTACAGCAGTTTGGAGGGCTTATAAACGGGGGGCTCTTTTTGCTAATCCCTGTTTTACTCAAATTCACCCAACTTGCATTCCTGTAGGGGGAGATTATCAAGCTAAGTTGACCTTGATGTCAGAGTCATTACGCAATGATGGACGTGTTTGGGTTCCTAAGAAAAAAGGAGATCAACGTGCTCCTCAGAATATTCCTGAAGAAGAAAGGGACTATTATTTAGAGAGAAAATATCCAGCTTATGGAAATTTAGCCCCACGAGATATCTCTTCACGAAGCGCTAAGGAGGTCTGTGATGAGGGCCGAGGAGTGGGACCAGGTGGGCTCGGTGTTTATCTCGATTTTCAAGATGCCATAGAGCGGCTAGGAAAAGAGACTATTCAAGAACGCTACGGTAACCTTTTTGAAATGTATGAAAATATTACGGGTGAAAATGCCTATACCCGTCCTATGCGTATTTTTCCAGCGCTTCATTATACGATGGGGGGCCTTTGGGTCGACTATCACTTAATGAGTAATCTTCCCGGACTCTTTGTTCTTGGAGAGGCTAATTTTTCTGATCATGGCGCAAACCGCCTAGGAGCTAGTGCACTCATGCAAGGACTGGCTGATGGTTATTTTGTCATTCCTTACACTCTTGGTGCTTATCTTTCATCCCAATTTGGAAAGAAGCCTAAGACAACTCTTTTAGAATTCGAGGAGGCAGAAAAGAGAGTGCGTGCGCGCTTGAATTCGCTTTTAGAGGTGAAAGGCTCTCTCTCCTCTACGCACTTTCACAGAGAATTAGGGATCCTACTTTGGGAAAAATGTGGAATGGAGCGTAGTGCAAGAAGTCTTCAAGAAGCCCTCCATGAGATTCCCAAATTGCGAAAACGTTTCTGGAATGAAGTGAGTATTCCAGGCTCAGGAGCCTCTTTAAACAAAGCTCTAGAGGCAGCTGGGCGTGTTGCCGATTTTCTCGAGCTCGGGGAGCTCATGTGCCGGGATGCTCTGATGCGTGAGGAATCGTGCGGCGGTCATTTCCGCTCAGAGTATCAGTCAGCCGATGGAGAGGCTGTGAGGAATGATGAGCTCTTTTCTTTTGTTCAATCCTGGCAGTACCAGGGGGAGGAGAGTGAGCCAACCCTGATTCAGGAACCTCTGAACTAC
Source organism: Chthoniobacterales bacterium (assembly GCA_021733705.1). Lineage (GTDB taxonomy): Bacteria > Verrucomicrobiota > Verrucomicrobiia > Chthoniobacterales > UBA6821 > CAIWMF01. The sequence continues at coordinate 10,017 of JAIPKF010000019.1, read as the reverse complement.
GAGTTTGTGCATCCTTCGACTCGCAATTATAAATGAAAAAACGATTCATTTTTAATGCACTCCCAACAGCATTATTCGATTAGACTCGTGGAGTATAGGAGTTGAGTATTTCATTTTTTCTCTTCAATCATTATTTTTTATAACAATGAATTTTCATCTTCGAATTTGGAGGCAAGCGGATCCAGAGGCTTCTGGCTTTTTTCAAGAAATAGAGGCCTGCGATATTCCTGCAGAGGCCTCTTTTTTAGAAATGCTCGATATTGTGAACAATCGTCTGATAGAAGAGAAAAAAATTCCAGTGGCCTTTGATTCTGATTGCCGTGAGGGTATCTGTGGAACTTGTAGCATGGTGATTAATGGAGTTCCTCAAGGTCCTGGGAGAGGGGCTGCCTGCCAAGTCTATATGCGTAGCTTTAAGAATGGTGATTCCATTACGATTGAACCTTTTCGTGTAAAAGCTTTCCCGATCATCAAAGATCTTATCGTCAAGAGGGCTGCCTATGATCGTATTATTCAAGCTGGTGGATTTATCACGGAACATACTGGTGGAGCTCCCGATGCAGCAACAACTTTAATTAGTAAAAAAATAGCTGATCAGGCTATGGATGCTGCAGCCTGCATCGGCTGTGGAGCTTGTGCTGCAGCATGTCCCAATAGTTCAGCAATGCTTTTTGTGGGTGCCAAAGTCACTCATTTAAGTCTGATGCCCCAGGGTCAGCCGGAGCGACGAGAGCGTGCTCTTGCTATGGTCGATGCCATGGATGAGGAGGGTTTTGGCAATTGTTCAAACTACTATGCCTGTGAAGCTGTCTGCCCTGCCTCCATTTCAGCCTCTGTAATTGCAACACTCAATCGTGAGTATGTGAGGGCAACAGTCATCCCTTAACCCCAATATTTCATACCAATCAACTACGGAAGCCAGGAAGCTAGGGTGAATGTTTCTCTTTTTCACCATTGTGAATTTTTAAACCATGTTCAAACAATTTCGCTCTGCCGTCGCCTTTGCATCTCACCTTCCGCGTTATCGCGAAATTCTTGAAATTCTAATTAAATATGGTTTTGCGGAGGTGCTGCGCTTAGTTGTGTTACAGCAACTGCTAGGACTGGGGGGAATTGAGGTCTCTTTGCACGCAGAAGGGGTCCTATCAAAGCCGCTCCCAGAGAGGATACGCTTAGCGTTAGAGGAGTTAGGCCCCACCTTTATCAAGCTTGGTCAGATTTTAAGTTCTCGTCGCGATCTCTTAAGCGAAGAATATTATCAAGAGCTCTGTCAGCTTCAAGGCAAGGTACCTCCTTTTTCAATCAAAGAGGTCTATCGTGTGATTAAGGAGTCGTTAGGAGTGACTGTTAAAAAATGCTTTTTAGCTTTTGAGGAAATACCAATCGGTTCGGCATCCATCGGACAAGTCCATCGTGCTCAACTCAAGGATGGAACTGTTGTTGCCGTCAAAGTGCAGCGCCCCAATATTAAAGAGGTGATAGAATTAGACCTGGCCATTCTAGCTGATATTGCTTCTTTTGTTTCAAAATATGCCCCAGAGCTGAATGGTCTCAACCCCCAAGGACTGGTTGCTGAGTTTTCTTCTGTTTTGCTACAAGAACTCGATTTTAATCATGAAGCGATTAACATCGAGCGTTTTGGAAAACAATTTCAATACGATCCTAATATTCATGTACCACTGGTCTATCGCGATTTTTCCAGTTCTGTTGTTCTCACAATGGAATTTATTTCAGGGGTAGCGGTCAATGATGGGCGTTTATTAAAAAAACATCATCTCTCCCCAGAGATCATTGCAGAACGGATGACCCGATTGATTTATAAACAAATTTTTATATTTGGTTTTTTTCATGCAGACCCGCATCCAGGAAATATGGTGGTCATGCCTCACGGAGTGATCGGGCTCTATGATTACGGAATGATGGGATCGTTTACTCCTGCTTTTCGAAGGAGTATTGCACGCCTTATTATTGGTCTTGCTCAAAAAAATTATGAACAGGTGATGCGTTCTATTTTGGATATGTCTCAAGAGGGTTTTGTGAGTGACTCAGCAAACCTTCTTTCTCAAGTGGAAGAATTCTGCGATCAAAATTTAGCAGGAGAGCTAAGGGATATTCATATGGGAGTTGTGTTAACAAAGCTTTTAGAATTACTGCGCAATAATCATCTTCGCATGAAGAGCAGTTTTTATCTTGGTATTAAAGCCCTCACCCAAGTCGAGGCTATCGGTCAGCAGCTTGATCCTAAACTCAACTTCATTATGCTCGGTGGTTCTTATGCAACAGAAGTCCTTTCTGAAAGTTATAAGCCTCAACGTCTGTTTAGAGTATTACAGAACCTTGTTGCAGAAAGCATCGATCTTATGGAAGAAATTCCACAAGATTTTCGTCTTCTCTATACCCGGTTAAAGCATGGCAAACTTAATATCCCTCTCGAACATCGTATCGCTCCTGAAGGAATCGAACCACTCCGTAAAACTCTTGATTCTGTATTTAATCGTCTCGTGAATGCCTTGCTCATCTCCTCTCTTTTGATTGCTTCTTCCATCCTTGTCCACTCAGGACTCCCACCAAAAGTATTTGGCGTTCCTATTATTGGTCTTCTAGGTTTCTGTATTGGCCTTATTATGGGGATACGCTTAGCTTTTTCTATTTGGAAGCATGGGGGGCTCTAACCCGCCTATTTCATACCGATTCTGCTGCGGCTTGCGAACACCTGATGGATACTGCGTTAGACTCACATTTTGATTTGGACAGTATGTACAATACAGCCCGGCATCAAAATGCTCGTCTGCCTTGCCCCATCAGCCTTCGCAGCCTCCTCGTCACGATCAGTATGAAATATCCGGGTTAACCCGCATATTTCACACTAAATCTATTACGTTTTGTGGAAAGCTCATTATTACTGCGTTGGTCTCGAATTGTGATTTGGGCGGTATGTACTCATACAGCCCGGCATCACAATCCTTCGCCCGCCTTGTACTAATAAGCTTTGCACGGCGCCTCATGACGATTCAGTATGAAATATCCGGGTTAAGTAGAGAAAGGAACCAGATCAAAATCTTTTGGCAGGGGAGCCTCGCACTGAATAAGGGTTCCTGTTTTAGGATGTATAAATTCTATTTTCCAGGCATGAAGGAGATGACGTGTTTGAGACTCCCTTTTTCCATAAAGAAGGTCACCCACAATCGGATGGCCAAGATGTTGAAGGTGGACACGAATTTGATGCATTCTTCCTGTGTGAGGGAAGCAAGCAACAAGGCTCTCCTTCTCTGTTGAAGTGAGTACTTCGTAATCGGTGACTGCTTCACGACCCGCAGGAGGACGCCGCTCGGTCATTTTCATGCGCTGAACGGGATGACGTCCAATAGACAGGGCGATAGTCCCTTTGCGATGACGTGGTTTTCCTGAGACGATGGCAATATAGGTTTTCTTAATCGATCGTTCGCTAAAACCTTTAGAGAGTGCTGCATGAGTCTGATCATTCTTTGCTACAATAATGCAGCCGCTTGTCTCTTTATCGAGGCGATGCACAATTCCTGGACGGTACGACTCCGTTCCAGTAGAGAGTTCTTCTGGTCGATTCCAACGATGAAGGAGTGCATTGACGAGTGTTCCCTTTTCATGATCTGTGGCTACATGTACAACCATACCTGCTGGTTTATCAATAATAATCAAATCGTCATCTTCATATAGAACGCTCAAAGGAATTTCTTCAGGGAATGCTTTTGCCAAAGCTTGTTTCTGAATTTTTTGAATAACGATAAGATCACCAGAAGATATTTTTTCACCACAACGGACTTTTTTGCCTTGAAGGGTAACGTGACCTTGTTTGATGAGTGATTGTAAATAGGAGCGAGATTCCTCAGGGAGGTGTTGTGCTAGAAAAACATCAAGCCGTTCACCTCGAAAGCTGTGCTCAACAATAATTTCAAATGATGTGTTCATGTTCTAGTAAAGAGTAGGGTTTCTCCCAAGGGAGTGCTTCTGTATTTTTTATTCAATAGGTAATCTCACTGCTCACGAGATAATGGAATCATTGATAAAGAATCAGGGGATACCTCTTGGTGCTGTTGAATATTCCAGAGTGCTTCAAAGTGGCCTCTCATCTCAATCAATTCTTGAATAGTCCCATCTTCGACAATGTTTCCCTGGTGAAAAACTAAAATTCGATCCATCGCTGCTAGGGTTGAAAGTCGATGCGCAATTACGACAGTAGTACGATTTTCCATTAAAAGATGAAGACTCTCTTGTATTTTTTTTTCGGTAGAAGAATCCAGTGATGAGGTTGCTTCGTCCAAAATGAGAATAGGAGCATTTTTGAGCAAAGCTCGTGCAATAGCAATCCTCTGACGTTGCCCTCCAGAGAGTTTGATGCCACGCTCTCCTACTAAGGATTCATATTGTTCGTCGAGCTCTTTAATGAATTCATGGCAATGGGCCTGCTTGGAGGCAGTAATAACCTCCTCATCGGTTGCATCCAAGCGCCCGTAGCGGATATTCTCCATGAGGGAGCGATGAAAAAGAGAAACATCTTGAGGGATCACAGCGATATTTTGATGTAAGGACTCTTGGGTTACAGAATTAATTGATTGATGATCGATGAAAATCGTTCCTGCTTGAAGATCGTACAGGCGTAACAAGAGATTCATAAAAGTGGTTTTGCCCGCTCCTGATAAACCGACGAGTCCTACTTTTTTACCAGCAGCAAGGGTCACCGTGAGATCAGTGAAAACCGAGTGATTGCCTGGATAAGAAAAATGGACTTTGTTAAAAGTGATCTCTCCACGAGAAACCTGAAGTGCTAGTGCATGCGGAGTATCGATAATGTCGTGAGGTTTTTGAATGAGAGAGAGGGCAGAATTCACGGTGGCTGCATTTTTAATAAAATATTTTATTTGATCACTTACAAACCAGACCCATCCAGAGAGGTAGAAGGACTGCATCATGATTTGAGTGAAATCTCCAAGAGTTACCCAGCGATGTTGCCAGCCGTAGATTAATAGAAAAAGCATTCCAACGATGAGGAAAGTATGATTCAAACTATACCCAACCTGAGTCCATTCTAAGTAGAGATATGCTTGGTTTGATTTTTGGATTTCCTCGACTTGAACTTGATGAAAGGACTCTTGTTCCTTTTTTTCTCGAGCAAAAAGTTTTACATTGAGGATATTACTAAAGACATCGACGATTCTGCCTGAAATTTTGGTAACAGCATTGGCATGTTCTTCTAGGAGAGAATTGGCTTTTTGAAGAAAAAAGAATGTAATCACAAAATGCAGGCTGAGCCATGTAATCAACAGAATGGCAAAAGGGGGATGACTCATCCACATCGTAATAAAAATGGTGAAAGCCATTACTAAAGCGGTGGTAAATTCACAGCACATCATATTAACGAGCGTTTCACAATTGGTGGGAACGTCTGAAATCTTGTTAGCAATAGTACCTGAAAAATGAGTGGCAAAATAGGAGGAGGAATGGGTTTGAACATATTTGAAAAGGGCCTCCCGTATCGATGCTCGAAAACGTGCGCAGAACTCTACTCGAAAGATAAACCCTTGGAGATTATGTAAGAGATGTGCCACTATCCATAATCCGATAATGAGACTGACAATCGTAATGCTAGCAGTATAAATACGAGCTGTAGGCAAATGATGAGATCCTAAAACATTAATAAGCTCTTTTAAAAAAAAAGGAAAAAGGGCGTTGTAAATTCCCCAAAATGCAGAGGCAATAGTTGCCAAAAGGACCTTTCCCCATTGCTGACTAAGAAAATGAAAAATAAAAGGAAAGGTCGTTTTAGGAAGGGTCATTTTACGTAGAAGCAATGAAGACTAAAATTGAAAAAAGAGATCCATCACTCTTTGATTCAATTAGAAAATCAAGTTATGATTTTTTCTTTTTCTTAATTGTCTTCTTTAGAGGGAGAGTAGCTTGAGTCGTTCCTGCATTTTTTAAAAGCTCTTTTAAGAATGGGGCAGTACGACTTGTTGGATCTTTTGCAACCTCTTCCGGTGTTCCAGCAATCACTAGCTCTCCACCTCGATGCCCTGCTTCAGGACCAATGTCGATGATGTAATCTGCCTCAGCAAGCAAATCAAGGTGGTGTTCAACAACAATGACGGTGTGTCCTTCATCGACAAGACGATGGAGGACATCCAGAAGTAAGGCCACATCGGCTGCATGAAGACCTATTGTTGGTTCTTCCAGAATATAAAGAGTGTTTCCTTTGGAACGAATACGTGGTTTGTCAGCACTTCCTCCACGTGCTAGTTGAGTTACTAATTTGATGCGCTGTGCCTCTCCACCACTTAACGTAGGGCTAGGCTGTCCCAATTGAAGATAACCCAATCCAGTTTCTACTAAGAGCTGGAGAGGACGACGAATTTTAGGATGGGCCTCAAAAAACTCTAGTGCTTGTTCCACCGTCATGGAAAGAACATCGCTGATCGATTTTCCATGATATTTTACTTCTAGTGTCTGTCTATTAAAGCGAGTTCCATAACAATCCTCGCAGGGCATAAAGGAGGTGGGAAGGAAACTCATTTCCAGTTTAATCATTCCTTGACCTTCACAGCTTTGACAACGGCCCCCGTGATTATTAAAAGAAAAACGACTAGCGCTATAGCCACGGAGACGAGAAAGGGGAAGTTCTGCGTAGAGATTACGAATCGTATCAAAAATTTTTAGATAGGTAGCAGGAGTGGAACGAGAGGTTTTTCCAATGGGGGATTGATCTACTTCAATCACTTGTGCCAAAGAGGATGTTCCAGTTAAAGAAGTCCAGCATTCAGATCCCGTTTTTTTTCTCTTGGGGGCGAGAGCTGCCTCTACTGCCGGAAGAAGAACATTTCTCAGAAGTGTGCTTTTTCCAGAACCACTGATTCCTGAAATAGCTGTGAGACGCTGAAGAGGGAAGCGAACGTCAATATTTTTAAGATTATGCTTGGAAGCACCTTTGAGCAGAAGCCACTCAGAAACGTCATCCAAAGAACGGCGTGAACCCTTCAAAGGATGAGCGGGAGGATTGCAGAGATATTGTCCAGTAAGTGATGCTGGATTTGCCATGATCTCTTGAATTGTTCCTTGTGCTACTATCTCACCTCCACGAGATCCTGCTTGAGGTCCTAAATCGATAATAGAATGGGCACGACGCATGGTCTCTTCATCGTGCTCAACAATCACTAGTGAATTTCCGTGCTCCGCTAATTCCTCAAGAGCATTTAAAAGCCGATTGTTGTCGCGTGGATGAAGTCCAATAGTTGGTTCATCTAAAACATAGAGTACACCTCGTAAGTTTGATCCAAGCTGTGCTGCAAGGCGAATACGCTGGGATTCCCCGCCACTTAATGTTTTTGCAGATCGGTGTAACTCTAGATAGTCGAGTCCAACACGCGATAAAAATTCTAGACGTTGACGGATTTCAGGAAGGATATCGCGGGCAATGAGTTGATCTCTTCCCTCAAACTTCCAATTGTTGATTTCTGCTAGTACTTGATCCGAAGATCGTGAAGTGAGCTCAGGAAGTGAAAGATCCTGTATTCTTACAGCACAGGCAACAGGATTGAGTCTTTGACCATGACACACAACACAGGAGCGTGTCTCTCCCTCATCGCATTGGTCAAAAGATTTTTCTTCAACAATTTCTGCTTCAAGTTGTGATTCAAATTCTCGTGAGGAATTTGTTTCCGTCCAGATTTCACCAAAACCGCGACAATGTTCACACCATCCATGAGGCGAATTAAAAGAAAAAAGGCGAGGATCTAAATCTTCAAAAGAACGGCCACAATCAGGACAATTCATCTCCATACTTAAAAGATGTACAGAGAACTTATTTTTACCCTTGCCTTTCGGATTTTCTTGACGTGCTTTAGCTGTCCCTTTACCTACCTCAACAGCACGTTGGATTAGCTCAAGAAGACCTTTTTGAGAAACTTTGGTGAGCGTTGTAATAAGAACATCAATGTTATGTTCTTGAAAGCGTTTTAAGGGCTTGAATTCTTCAACAGGTACTAAGACATCATCAATGAGTAAATCGGTAAATCCATGTGTGCTTGCCCATCTTGCTACTTCTGAATGAATTCCTTTTTTAGCACGAACTAAGGGAGCAAAGAGTTGCACAGGTCCTTTTTCAAGAAGCTTTTCAAGCTGATCTGCGATAGCAGTAAGAGAACTTTTGGCAACAGGGACATGACATTCAGGACAATGTTGTACTCCTAATTTAGAATAGAGGAGTCGAAGAAATTGATGTATTTCAGTTACCGTAGCAACAGTTGACTTTCCTCCACCACGGGTGATGCGTTGCTCAATAGCTACACTTGGGGGAAGTCCATTGATTTGGTCTACATCAGGCTTTTCGAGTTGTTGAACAAATTGGCGTGCATAGGGTGACATGCTGTCTAAAAAACGGCGTTGTCCCTCTGCAAATAAAATATCAAAAGCAAGTGTCGATTTACCAGAACCACTCAAGCCCGTAATGACTACTATTTCATCGCGGGGAATGGAGAGGTTAATATTTTTTAAGTTATGCTCTCGGGCTCCATGAATTTCAATCGACTTCGAACTTGAATCTACCCGCGGCTCACTGTTTTTAACGTTGAGTAGAGGGGAGCGTCCATAGAGTGCTTCTGAGAGATAGCGCCCTGTATGAGAATTTTTTTCCTTTGCGATTTCTTCAGGAGAACCTGCTGCAACGAGCTTTCCTCCTTCATCACCAGCTTCTGGTCCAATATCAATAACCCAATCTGCAGATTTAATAACATCGAGATGATGCTCAATGATAATGAGACTATTTCCCTCCTCGACGAGTCGTTGAAAAACTTTTAATAAAATCGCAATATCGTCAATATGAAGACCTGTTGTCGGTTCATCAAAAATTAAGAGTGCATTTCCTGGCTCTTGACTTCCAAGGCGGGCTGCAAGCTTCAAGCGTTGGGATTCTCCACCGCTCAAAAGATTAATCGGTTGTCCAAGCTTTAAGTAATCCAAACCGACTTCAGTAAGAAGTTCTAAGGGAGGAATAATTTTTTTTGCTTGAACTTCATCTTTAAAAAAAGTTATCGCCTCGCGTGCCGTCATTTCAAGAATGTCATGGATCGATTTTCCGCGATAATGAATATTTAAGACACGTTGTTGATAACGGCGACCATCACATTCAGGACAGCGTAGGAAAAGATCGCTTAAGAATTGCATTTCGATTTTTTCAAATCCCAGGCCTGAACAGCGATCACAGCGTCCTTGACCTGAGTTAAAAGAAAAAGCAGAAGGGCTCAGCCCTGCGTCAATAGCTTCTTTTGTAAAACCAAAGAGATCGCGAATTGCATCAAAAACACCAAGGTAGAGAGCTGGTGTAGAACGTGGTGTGCGAGAAAGTGAAGACTGATCAACCATGACAATATCACTCAGGTATTCACCTCCCTTAATGGAGCGACAGGAACCAATGGTTTCGTTCTCTTCTGGTGTTACAGAAGTTAAATTGCGATAGAGGACATCACGAATCAAAGAGCTTTTTCCTGAACCTGAAACACCAGTAACACAACAAAAAACACCAAGAGGAATTTTTACATCAATTTTTTGAAGATTGTGATGGGAGATCCCTTTCATCGTAATCCAATCTTGAGGTTTCTTTCTATTTTTAGGGACTACGATGGAACTGTCACCTCGCAAGTAAGAAGCGGTAAGGGATGTGTCACACCCAGCAAGACTCGTTAAAGGTCCAGAGTACATGAGTTTTCCTCCTTCATTGCCACGACCTGGACCTAAGTCAACGATGTGATCAGCAGCACGAATAATGGCCTCCTCATGCTCAACAACAAGGAGAGTGTTCCCTTTGTCACGAAGTGAATGCATAATACTAAGCAATCGAGTCACATCACGTGGATGGAGGCCAACACTTGGTTCGTCCATCACAAAAAGGGTATTAACCAGAGAGGCACCCAAGCATGTTGTGAGATTAACACGTGCAATTTCTCCACCCGATAAGGAACGGGTGGGACGATCAAGAGAAAGATAACCAAGTCC
>JAIPKF010000018.1 GCA_021733705.1 Chthoniobacterales bacterium | reverse complement strand
CGTTGGCAGTAATGATTTTTCCAGCAGCTTCCAAGGCTGTTGGAAAAAGAAGCTGTGTTGCCGGATAAAATAGTATTGCTGAAAAGAGAACATTTAAAACCACCGCCGTAATGAGAGAAGCTCCTGGCTTTTGTTTGGATGCATTCACATAGAAAATGGCAAAAATGGATCCGATGACGGAGATTCCTCCTAAGACAAAGGGGTAGATCATTGCTGCAGGTGTTCCTTTAAGCATGAGAAATCCGACAAAAATAGCCCCGATCAAACTGACTGCATAGGTTTCAAAGACATCTGCTGCCATTCCTGCACAATCTCCAACATTATCTCCTACATTATCAGCGATGGTAGCGGGGTTACGCGGATCATCCTCATCGAGGTTTTGCTCGATTTTACCAACAAGATCAGCTCCAACATCAGCAGCTTTTGTATAAATACCCCCACCCAAACGTGCAAAGACGCTAATCAAGCTGGCTCCTAGGGCCAATCCAATAAGACTATTGACGGCTTCGGCTTCTCCTAAAAAATGACATGCAGCAAGAAAGAATCCTCCTACCGAAAGGAGGGCCAGCCCAACTACTAATAATCCAGTAACGGCACCTCCGCTAAAAGCCATTTGCATTGCAGTATGACGTGAGAGCAACGCTCCGGCTGCTGTACGAAGATTTGCAACAACGGCAATACGCATGCCGACATACCCTGCAGCAAGGGAACAAAAAGCACCGATTACAAAACCGGTCGAGGTGGTCTGTCCTTTAAAATAGTAAAGAGCACCGAAGATCACAATGGCGATGAGAGAAATTGCCGTGATTTGTCTATTAAGATAGGCTTTGGCCCCTTCTTGAATTGCAGCAGCAATCGTACCCATCTTACTGGTACCAGCTGGAGCTTTGAGAATGGAGCGAATAAGAACCAGTGCAACAAGAATGCCAAGCGATCCGCAGATCATGGCAAGAGTAATACCGTTCTCAGAGAGTTGTGTAAGATTAAACATAGAATAATTGTGTAATTAGCGGTGCACTGCTTTACACAAAGTCCGTAAAAGAAACAACTGATTATTTCAAATTTTTAAAAAGTTGGTAAACCCGGATATTTCATACTGATCGTGACGAGGAGGCTGCGAAGGCTGATGGGGTAAGGCAGACGAGCATTTTAATGCCGGGCTGTATGTGTACATACTGTCCAAATCAAAATGTGAGTCTAACGCAGCATCCATCTGGCTTCCCGGCCTCCGCAGTAGATTAGTATGAAATATGCGGGTTAACGATATTTTTTATTCCAAAGTTTTATTTCTCCCTAATTTCCGATGGGCAAGGCACGTGATGAAGGCTGACGAAGGGTGTTGGAGTATACACTGTCCGAGGAAGACTTAGAGCTTGGGTGCAGCATCCATCAGCTTTTGCGGCCTCCTCGTCACGATCATTATGAAATATCCGGGTTAAGAGATGAATTTGGCTCCAAGAGAAATTTTAATTTTTTCCATTCTTCTTGAAGCTCTCGATTCCCACAAGAAGAGAGCCACTTTTCAAACCCTTGATGGGGTCTTCCTTGTTGCATGAGACCGCTCCAAAAAATAGGATACGGGCCTAAGTAGTGACCATAACGCCACAACTCTTTTTTTTCTAACTCCAGGCGAGCTGAAACTCCCCCCCCTTTTTTTGCTAGATAGAGCATTACATCAACTCCAAAACGCTCAATAGCCTCTTTTATTATTTCGAACTTCATTTTTTTGGGTTCTTTTAAAAAATGTTCTCCAGAAATACGAAAGCATCGATGTAACAGTGGTTTTAAAATGGGATCCTCAAGCTGATCCTGATGACGCTCAAAATTCCATGCAGTTCGTTTTCCCTCACCATATTGATACAGCCGTTGTTCTAAAATGAGTTGCAATGCCTCTAGCTTCCACAACCCAGGATGCAGTGAAAACTTCCATGGATCTGTCGAAGAACATTTTTCTAGGAACCCATTTTCTTTCTCTAAAATGACTCCATGGGGGGCCCGATGCTGCCCATACCCTAAAAGTCCTATAGTGACGGCATCGAGTTTTACTGCAAGAGCGGGCAAAGACTCATTTAAAAAAACATCATCACATGCCCCTACTGGAGGATGATCATCAAGGATTAAATATACATGGGTAAATCCTCGATAGCGCATTTCTTGGACTGCTTCCAAAGTCACTCCCATCCAATTTCGTGAATCACTTTTAAAATTTAAATAACATTCTTCATCTCTTAATAAACCAGAAAAAAATAGGGGGGGATGCGCTACCCAATATTTTTTGATCTGCCGTTCTGTAAAATGAGCTATGCGTTCGTAACGCTCAAAACTACTGAGAAGAATTCCGATCATAAAAGAAGTATTGTCGGATCAATCCGAATGCAGAGGGTTTTAAAAATAACAATGGAGCATGGCGTAATGCTTTTCTAAAATAGAACCAGGACTGATGGCGATCCTTTTTCACAGCCGCGTAGGCTTGTATCAAAAAATGATGAGCTAGAGAGCGAGAGCGTTCATGATCAAGGATCGATTTTTTTTCTTCAAGCAGAGGATAAAAGGGAGAAAAAATCTTTTCCCGTTCCTTAAGAACTGAATACCACGCCTGGATGGTTTTAGAATCGGGTTGTCGATGCTGAATAGCAAGCTTCTCACCTAAATAATGAAAATGATAGAACTCGGCCATACGCCACCAATATTCATAATCCATCGCATAATGGAGATCTTCCTTTAAAAAACCAATTCTCTCACGAACAGCCCTTCGAAAAAAAACAGCTGGCTGATGCAGCCTAATACGACCACTCCACCATCGAATAAAATCCCGACGATCATGAAATTGTGCACCTGCTCTTAGAGGAGGCTCTCCATTATAGGAAACTTGAAGTGCATCTCCAAAAATCACTTGAGTGGTAGGATTTTGAAAAGCATGCTGTAGCTTTTCAAACGTCTCTGGAAAATAAGCATCATCACTGTTGAGCCAACAAATAACTTCCCCTCGAGCCATCCGAAAGCCTTTATTAATCGCATCCGACTGACCATGATCTGATTCAACAAGGAGCCTTACTCTGGGATCATGCGCATAATCGGCAAGAATTTTTTCTGTTCCATCGGTAGAACAATTATCAATAATGATATGTTCATAAGAGCTCTCAGTTTGACTTTTAATGGAATCAATACATGCAGAGAGATATTTTCCTTGATTGAACGAAGGAGTGATAATGCTAAAAAAGGGTTTCAATATTTTGAACAAGTGATGAGAGCCTCTCGCTTGAAGGAAGTTTTTCCAATTAGCAGTAGAGGCTTGCTAGTAACAAGCATAAATACAAAAACGCTTTCAAATAGGCGATCGTTTTTAAGAATCAGGCTAACATTGCAAGTTACATCTTCCATCTTATTAGTTTCGTGTTAGAGTCGCACATCACATTTTATGAAAAAAAAGTGCTCTCAACAATGGTGGGGTGTTTTCATTGCTTCTATTTTATCCTTTCACGGAATAGGTTCATGCTTGGCATCAACAACCCTTAACGGTTCAGGGGCTACATTTCCTGCCCCTCTCTATATTCGCTGGGCTTCTGAATTCCAAAAAAACCATCCGGAGATTGCTGTCAACTATCAAGGAATTGGAAGTGGAGCTGGCATTGTTAATTTTACAAAAGGGCTCACTGATTTTTGTGCTAGTGATATTGCCATGACCGATGCTGATATTGAAAAAAATCACGGTAATATCGTTATGATTCCTCTGACGGCAGGAATGATCGTTTTATCCTATAATCTTCCCAATATCAAACAACTGAAATTGAGTCGTGAAGCTTATATTGGTATTTTTCTTGGAAAAATTACTCATTGGAATGATCCCTTAATTGAGCTCTCTAACCCTGGTATTATTTTACCCTCTCTTCCCATCGTTGTTGTCACTCGCTCCGACGGCAGTGGTACAACTGCTCTTTTCACAGAACATTTAGCTAAGATCAGCCCTGAATTTAATACTGAAGTCGGTTCTGGGAAGTCTGTAAAATGGCCGGTTGGCCTTGCAGGAAAAGGAAATGATGGGGTCACTTCACTGATCAAAGGAACCGCTGGTGCTATCGGCTACATTGAATATGGCTTTGCAAAAAACAATAATCTTCCTACTGCAGAGTTACAAAATAAAGCTGGCAAGATAGTCCCTTCTTCGGACAAAGCAGGATCGCTTGCATTAGCCAATATCACTCTTCCCGATAATCTAAGAAGTTTTGTTCCTGATCCGGAGGGGCCAGGAGATTATCCTATTTCTGGTTTCACCTGGGTCATTTTGAAAAAAAGCTACCCTCCAGAAAAAAACAAGGGACTAAAGGCATTTTTTTCTTATGCCCTTACAGAGGGACAACTACTATCCTCAGCATTAGGTTATCTGGCACTTCCAGAGGCTGTTCAAAAAAAATCGATTCAAGCTCTTGCAAGCATTCAAGAATCTGCAAGTAAGTAAACGATTTTTAAAATACATTACTATTTTTGTTTGTGAGTGTACCCGCCTTCATCCCACAAAATCGCTATCGCCCTAGGAGGGATTATTTTCGTTCTCTTTGTTGGATTGCTGCAGTGATGATCATTCTTCTCCTTGGATTTATCATCGATGAAATTTTCACAAGGGCACTTCCAGCAATCCATCACTATGGATGGCATTTTCTAACAAGCTCCGAGTGGCGTCCTAACCGTGATCTCTATGGAGTGTTACCCATGCTTTTTGGAACTGCCGTGAGCAGCTTTCTCGCCCTTCTACTAGCATTACCGCTCGGTCTAGCCGTAGCACTTTTTTTAAGTGAAAATTTCTTGCCCCGTCCCATGCGTCAGCTGATGAGAATGATTGTAGAGATGTTGGCTGCAACACCAAGTGTGGTTTATGGTCTCTGGGGTATTTTTACACTTGTCCCGTTAGTACAGCATTATGGAGGAATAGTGGCCCATCATTGGGGTTGGATTCCTTTTTTACATGGACCTGCTTACGGCAATTCCCTGTTCACGGCGAGTCTCGTGCTTGCACTGATGGTTCTACCCACCATTACAGCTATTTCACGTGCTGCTTTGGTGGCTATCCCTGACACCTTTCGCGAAGGAGCCTATGCATTAGGAGCTACTCGTTGGGAAACAATTATTCGAGTATTGCTCCCTTATGCTGCCCCAGGAATTGTAGCCGCCAGCATCTTAGCATTTGGGCGTGCCATGGGAGAAACGATGGCTGTTGCAATGCTCATTGGAAATAGCCAACGCCTCACACTCTCTCTCTTTTCCCCTTCTAATACCCTTTCGGCACTACTTGCCAATCAATTTTCAGAAGCAGAGGGGCTTCAAATTAATGCTCTGATGTATGCAGCATTAATACTGATCATGTTGACACTAGGCACCAATATCATTGGGGAGCTTGTACTGCGACGTACGCAGAAAGCACTTGGAGGAGGACATTGCTTATGAGACCTAACTCCAATACAGCTGTTCATTTTTTCTTGAACCATGAGAAAAAAACTTCTCTCTTCCGTCTCTGGAGTAATCAATTTCTCACAGTACTGTGCGTTCTCTTCTCTTTGTTCACATTAGTTCCTCTCTTTTCTCTACTTTATTTGCTGATTAAAAAAGGTCTTCCTTTATTACATTTTTCAGTCTTCACAAAACTCCCTCCTCCACCTGGATTGCACGGGGGGGGATTTGGTAATGCTATTGTTGGAACCATAACGATGGTTGGTATTGCTACCCTGCTTTCAGCTCCTCTTGGAATTTTAGGTGCCATTTATATTAGCGAATATGCACCTCACTCTTCTCTTACAGCAACAGTTCGCTTCATTGCAAAACTCCTTACTGGTATTCCCTCTATTATTTGCGGTGCTTTTGCTTTTGCCCTAGTCGTTCTCCACACAGGTGAATTTTCTGCATTAGCAGGTGGAGTTGCTCTTTCTATTTTGATGTTGCCAACAATTCTTTTAACCTCCGAACAGGCACTGATCGGAGTCCCTTCTTCCTATCGTGATGCTTCCTATGGACTTGGAGCCACTCCATTTCAAACAATTTGGTGTATCGTTTTACCTGAAGCATTACCAGCAATGATGATGGGAATGATGCTTGCAGTCGCTCGTGCTGCAGGAGAAACGGCACCCGTTCTTTTTACCGCTCTCTTTAGTCAACAATGGGCAAGCTCTATTATGGAGCCAACCGCCTCTCTTTCAGTTTTAATCTATAATTTCTCCGCACTCCCTTATCATTATCAAGTTCAAATGGCTTGGACGGCCTCTCTTGTCCTAGTTGCTATGGTGACAGGAATAAATATTTTGGCCCAACTACTTTTTCGCAGAAAATTTCAATGAACCAACAGATTAAAAATAGCACTGAGCAAGTTCCGTCGGAGGTGATGTCACCAAGTAGTGACATGGAGACTTTTATTAAAGTCATCAATTTTAATTTTTTCTATGGAAAAAAACAGACCCTCTTTAATATTAATTTTGCTATTCCTACCAAGCATGTAACCTCCTTTATTGGGCCCTCGGGTTCGGGTAAATCAACACTCTTACGTAATTTTAATCGTATGAATGAACTGCTTCCTGGGGTGCGCCATGAGGGTGACATTGCCATTGATGGTAAGAGTATTTTTGATGCATCGATTGAAATTATTGCTCTACGGCGCCGTATTGGTATGGTCTTTCAAAAGTCAAATCCCTTCCCTCGTTCTATCTATGAAAACGTGGTCTTTCCACTTCGTATCATGGGGCGTAACAAACGGTCTCTTTTAAACGAGACGGTGGAGCGCTCTCTCCGTTCCGTTGCATTGTGGGATGAAGTAAAAGATCGGCTGCATGAAAATGCTCTAGGTCTCTCAGGAGGACAAATGCAACGCCTCTGTATTGCACGAGCTATTTCAAGTCAGCCCGAAATTCTTCTCATGGATGAACCCTGTTCTGCACTGGACCCCATTGCCACAGCAAAAATAGAAGAGCTTATTGTAGAGTTAAAAAAAGAGTTCACCATTGTAATTGTGACGCACAGCATGCAGCAAGCGAGCCGTGTTTCGGACCTTACTGCATTTTTTAATTTCGGAAAATTAATTGAGTTTGATCACACTCATAGAATTTTTACGGCCCCTATTGAAAAACAAACAGAAGATTACATCACAGGTCGTTTTGGGTGATTTTTTAACCCTCTGTTTTGATTCCTTTCAGCATCTCCACTTCAACTACTCCTTTATAGAACACCCTATGGCTTATTCTCGCTCTCATATTCTTACCCCTTTTACCGAAAAACTAGACCAGATCCACAATAGCATTATGACGATTGCAGAGCTTGCGAAAGCTAACTTTGAAAATGCTATCTTCGGTCTCTTTAAACGCGATAACGATTATTGCAATACGGCTATTGCTAATGATGAAGAAATTGATCTTTTAGAAATGCAGATCGATCGTGAGGGCCTCTACATCATGAGCCGCTTTCAGCCAGTAGCATCCGATTTGAGATATGTCATTTCTTCCATGAAAATTGGAGCTAATATTGAACGGATTGGAGATCAAGTAGTGAGCATAGCCCGTCGCAGTCGTAAAATTAATGAGCATCCTGAAGTTCCTGAACTTCACGAACTCGACAAGGTTATTAAACTCTCGATGAAAATGTTTGATGATGCTCTGCGTGCCTACACTGAAGAAAATGAGACATTAGCACTGCACATTAAAACTCAAGACAAGCAACTTGACCGTCTTAACAAGGAACTCAATGAGCGTCTGATTTTAAGAATGCAAGATGACTCCAGTAAAATTCCTATTTATTTCAATTTGATTTTTATCAGCCGCTGCCTCGAGCGTATCGGAGATCACGCTGCCAATATTGCAGAAGATGTTGTTTTCGCCGTAAGTGCTGAGGATATTCGTCATTTAGGTAGCTAGTCTTGAATATCCCATACTCAATCTATTACGGCTTGTGGAAAGCTCC
The DNA here is from genome assembly GCA_021733705.1 of Chthoniobacterales bacterium. GTDB lineage: Bacteria > Verrucomicrobiota > Verrucomicrobiia > Chthoniobacterales > UBA6821 > CAIWMF01. Next base: position 7,461 of record JAIPKF010000018.1, on the reverse strand, counting down.
TCATTACTGCGTTGGTATCGAATGATGATTCGAACTAGCCCGCATATTTCATACCGATTCTGCAGCGCCTCGCAACGAACCAGTATGAAATATGAGAGCTAACCCAGATGACACAATTATTTTTCCTAAAAGCAGAACTTGACTTTCTCTTCTCACTAAAAAGCGCTATCTTTTCAAAATCATCTAACCCTAATATTTCATACTCAATCACTCTTGGCTTGTGGAAAGCTCACTATTACTGCGTTGGTATCGAATTGTAACTAGAGCGATAGGGACTCCTACAGACCGGTATCACAATCCTTCCAACTTCTTGAACTAATAACTTTCCCACAGTGCCTCATGAAACTTCAGTATGAAATATGCGGGCTTACGTTATTCATAACGCCTTTTTAAACATTGCTTACCTCGACTTTCACTCTTCAACTACAACAGATAAAAAGTATTTTTTTCATTACTACTTTTTTCATGGTTGTTCCATTGGTTGCTCAGAATGCACTTGATGATCCGATGCAGCAGGTCGTTCCCAATGCCTCTTCGAGTTCTGAAGCCGTTCCTTCTCATAACTTCAGTGGCAAAGCAGTAGAGATTACTGCAGATGGAAATACTCATTTTGAAAATGGAACAGCTTTTGCTCAAGAGAATGTCCAAATCCATTATAACGGCATTAGTATTTATTGTGACAGGGCAGAATATAACCCAGAAACGCGTGATATTCTACTCATCGGACATGTGCGTATCTACAATAATACTAACTTCTTTTCGGGAGAACGTGCTCTTTATAATTTAGAAACTAAGCAAATTCGTGGGCTTGAACTTGGAGGTGACTTTGCACCACTTAAATTTCGAGCCTTAAGTTTTAATTCTGTTTCACAAAAAGAATTTAGAGCGCGTGATGCTTTCATGACCACCTCTGACTCTTCGAATCCTGATTGGGGAATTCGATCCCGTGCCATGCGTATCTATAACAAAGATAGAGTCATTTTTTTAAATACAACCATCTATGTGGGAAAAGTCCCTATTATTTGGGTCCCCTATATGTATGCTAGTCTCAAGCAATCGGGGATTCAGATTCAGCCTGGATATGATTCAACCTGGGGAGGCTACCTCCTCTCCTCTTACATGTATGCCATCGGTAATGATGATCATCTCCTAACGCGTATCCACAACGATTACCGCTCCCTCCGTGGATATGCAGTAGGCTTAGATGTAGAAGATAAATTTGGGAAAAATGATCAAAATACTGGGCAGTTCCTCTCCTATTATGCTTGGGATGCTAATCCCAATATCAACAATGCACCCGGCCAACAAAGAATTGTTAATCCTACCTCAGGGAACTTTGAACGACGTTATCGCCTCACTTTCACTCAGAAATTTTATCTCAAGGATGATCTCTACGCGACGGCTGATTTAACTAAGTTGAGTGATTTTACGTTCATGCAGAATTATTATCCTGTCGAGAATGCCTATAATCCTCAACCGGACAATAACATTACACTTACTAAGAGGAATGATGACTCCACCATTTCTCTGGTGACTCGCTGGCAGATGAATAACTTTCAAGAAACGACGGAACGTCTTCCAGAACTAGCGTTTGATTTTAATGAGGAGCCACTCTTTGGACTTCCCCTGTTTTATGACGGGACAACATCAATTGGCCAGTTGCAGCGTAGTTTTGCCATCAACTCTACGAACTATCCTAGCTATCAAACACCCTCCAGTTATAATGCAACCCGTTTTGATACATTCCATCAATTAAGCCTACCTCAAACACTCTTTGGATGGCTTTCTCTTATTCCAAAAATTGGCATGAGGGTTACTGCTTACAATCATGGTGGGGACTATCAGAATACAAATGGAGCTATCACCACATTCCCCAACGCTCCAATCACCTCTAACGGTGCAATCACAAGCACGCATGCTAACGATCTCAATTGGAAGGGAACAACAGTCCGCCCCATTTTTAATGCAGGAATAGAGGGTTCTTTTAAAATTTCGCGTAATTTTGAAGGAGCCCAATCACGTCTTCTTGGACTCGATGGATTAAGGCATGTCTTTCAACCGTATGGTAACCTCTCTTATGTCTATGCAGGCGGACCTCATGTAAATCAGGTTTTTCAATTTGATCGTTATATTCCTAATGCTTCTAATAACCTCACAAAATCAGGCTATCAACCAAGCTCAACCCAACTCCAGCCTCTGAATTTTCCCCAGTTTGCAGCTATCGATACGATCGACACCTGGACGATTATGCGTATTGGTGTTCGAAACCGCTTGCAAACACGTCGTGATGAAGGAACCCATGACTGGTTTTATATTGACAGTTTCATCGATATTAACGGAGTCGATCCGTATCGTAATGGATCTGTTTCTAATTTTAATAATCGTTTTACTTTTAATCCTATTAGTTGGCTTGCTATTCGTCTTGATTCGCAGGTGCCGGTGATATCTCAAGGTTTTACAGAAATGAACTTACAATTTGATATCATGCCAGCGCGATGGCTAGAGGTAAGTGTAGGAAGTGCCTACATCAATAATTATAACGGTATTAGTGGCAATCAGCCCTCTGTTTCTGTTCAGTGGAAATTAACAGATCACTGGTCTATAAGTGCCACGCAGCTTTATAACTTAAATGAGTCTGCTGCATCCAATGGTACAACAACAAGCAGCTATGCACCTGGTAATAGCTTGCTCTATCAGCGTTATTTAATTAATCGCGATTTATCAAGCTGGATTGTTTCTTTAGGTGCTGATGTGCGTAACAACCAAGGAACACCGAATCAGGGAAACCTTACTCAATATGGTGCCGTCATTGTCTGCACGCTCAAAGATGCGCCGGATGTTACAATGCCATTTCATCTCAACGCACCTACTGCCAATCCTCCTCATGGCTCCAGTGCTAATCCACTCATCCCTGGAAATTAGCCCGCATATTTCATACTGGTTCGTCGCGAGGCGCCTCCCCTTTTTTTTCGATTAAGGCATAAGCGTTATGATTGTGAATAGATTCAAAATTTTCTGCTTCGATACGGTACCAAAGAATATCGGGGTTCCCCTCTGCTCGGAGAGCAATATTACGGACAAGATCTTCTACAAAAACGGGATTTTTATAGGCATGTTCTGTCACAAATTTTTCATCAGGACGCTTCAATAAGGTATAAAGTTCGCAGCTTGCAGAATCCTCAACGAGACGAATCATTTCTTCAATCCACATCGTCCTTGCACAACGTACAGAAAAGGTTACCTGGCCTCGTTGATTATGAGCCCCGGACTGACTGATTGCTTTAGAGCAAGGACAAAGTGTGGTAACTGGTACCACCACGGTAACAACAAAATCAAAAACAGCTCGAGCTTCCTTATTTGTTTTCTTTAAAGTCGCTTTAAAGCGGACATTGTAATCAATTAAGGCAGTTGCTTGTGTCACGGGGGCTGCCTTCTTTATAAAAAAAGGAAATTCAAAATCGACATGTGCCTGCTCTGCATGAAGCTTCACTAGAAGCTGCTCAAGAATATCTCGAATATTGAGCACATGAAGAACAGAACCATGAGAATTAAGCACCTCAACAAAACGACTCATATGTGTCCCTTTAAAGTGATGGGGTAAATCAACAGTTAGCTGGACAAGAGCCACTGTACTTTGACTGCTCAGAGCCTCATCATTGCCTGCTCCTTGAGGACGATCTCGGATTTCAATGGGATAGCGTAAATTTTTTACACCGACACGATCGATTGCTAATTGACGATCATCTGTTTGATTTTGAGTGTCGTGTAAGAGCATAGTACAATTTAAAAAGATTTATTGATGATTCAACTCGTGAGACAAAACACTGAGACAGTAAAATGCAGCTGTTTCTGCCCTTAAAATAAGTGGACCTAGATCCACAGACTGAAACCCAATATTTTTTGCAGCTTCATATTCCTTGGGAGTAAAATCTCCTTCTGGACCAACCATGATCGTAACCGTTTTAGGAGAAGTTGAGTTTTTTAGAATCCCCTTTAATGAATCCCTCTCCGATTCCAGAGAGGCAATGATCAAAAGCTGATCCGGCAGCCCCAACATCTTAAAAAATTCTAAAATGGGAGATGGTTTTTCTACCTGAGGCAACCAATTTTGTCCAGACTGCTTGCATGCCTCTATAGCAATCTGCTGCCATCGCTCTTGTTTTTGTAATGCATCCTCTTGATTATCACATCTCAATATCGTCCGCTCTGTAAGAAGTGGAATAATTCTTGAGGCACCAAGCTCTACTGCTTTTTGAATAATAACATCCATGTTCTTGCCCTTAGGAACAGCTTGAGCAAGGGTAATATGACAGCTTGCAGGGAGCGTTTTTTTTGGAGTTCCAATGGAGAGAATGGCCTGCAGTCCCCCTTTTTTTTTAAAGCCTATAATAGTTGCCATAGCCTCAGCCCCCGTGCCATTAAAAATCACAATTGAATCACCAACCTCACAACGTAAAACGTGAGCAGCATGATGGGTATCAAAAGTATTGAGCTGTGGCTCTGATAACAACCATTGATGTGAAGGAAGATAGAAGCGAGGCATCAAAATATCCAAGCTAGATAGAATTCCTTAAAATCCCCTTTGCACTATCAAAGAGATTGGTGAATAGATTCATTTCTCTTACACGGTCCATGAAGGAATTTCCATATTTGAGTTGATTCAGGAACACTTGCTTTTACATCACAACATTTTTTGGATGAATGCGACGTCTTGTCGATCACTGGTTTGGTATGGAGAGCCCTTGCTAAATTGAGACGCCCTCCAATCATCTTTTGATCGAGTGAGAGAAGTAGATCTGTTGTTTTAATAACATGCTGAATGAGATCTTGATAATTTGCATCAGGAAATTCTGCTTTGAGTAAAGCAAGTGCTCCCGTCACAAAAGGAGCAGCCATAGAGGTTCCACTCATGAAAGCATAGGAGCTATCAGATTTATTATAGGTGGAGAGAATACAAGTTCCAGGAGCAGCTAAAGAAACAGTGTGTTCTCCATAGTTCGAGAAGGGAGCAAGTCCTTCTTGCTCAATTGATTCATCAAAAGGATCTCTCATTGCATAATCCGTTGCGGCTACAGAGACAATATTATCTAAATCTGTTGAGTAACTTGCAGGATAGGTTCTAAGGAAACTAGAGTCATTATCAAGACCATCATTACCAGCTGCAGCTACAAGAATAATCTCTTTTTTTCGAAGATCATTTAATGCTAGAGCCATAGCAATGGAGGGAGAAGAAGCCTTTCCTCCTGAGGTATAAGAAGCATGCCAACCGAAACTACAATTAAGGATGGAGGCTCCATTTTTTTTTGCAAAATTAATAGCGCTCAATATGCAATCCTCAGTAATGACTCCCTCGCTATTAGCACATTGACACGGCATAAGTTGAACCTGCCATGCAACACCTGTAATACCTAAATAATCATTAGCTTCTCCTCCAACAATCCCAGCACAATGGGTTCCATGACCATCATCATCGACTATATTTTGTCCATCATTTAAAGCATTATATCCGTGAAGGTGATCCTTTTTGCTTTTAGGATTAGTCCAAATGTTATTCTTTAAACTCTCATGTGTGAGACGAATGCCGCTATCAATAATTCCTACAACCACAGATTTAGCAGACGTACGAACATCCCAAGCACGTTCTGCATTAATACCCTGTTTTGTGAAAAAATCTTCCTCTTCATTGTTGTGATCACTTACATAAAAACCTCCTGAAGAAATATGAGATAAGGATCCGGCTTCTAAAGAGGAGAGAGCCAGCAATGAATTATTTCTCTTTTTTTGATCATCAGGGGAAATTTCAAAGAGATCTGTGAGTCCAGGAGCTAACTTGTAGAAATAATTTTCATAGCGTGGCCTGAACTCTGGATATAGATATTCTTTACTATTATTCCAGAGTCCCCACTGGAAGGCATAGGCATAATTTTGAGGTATCTTACTAAGATGACCAATGTAGTTAGGTTCAGCAGAGGAACCTGCATTATCTGCCCCCTGTTTTATCTGTTCCAGACCTTCCGGAAGGGCCGCAAGAGAAGCATCAGATAAGGTCATTCGGTAAATAGGGAGAGGCTCGCTTACGGGAGTAATACTGAGTGCTTGCGGGCCATACTCTTTTAAAAACTGCTGAGGATCTTTCCCCTCTGGTAATACAACTAAAAGTTGATTAGCTGCCATTTCCAAGCGCCCTAAAAGATTACCGGAGGAAGCATCTACAACCTCTTCTGTTCTTACATAAGTGCATTGTAAATGCGTTTTCAAAATTCTTAAGCGTTGTTTTTGGTTGGGCCACGGCCCTTCAAACTCCGCAAATTGAACCACACAGGCACCAGGAAAATCGACTTCTTCTTGCTCAGAAAGGGAGTTCAAAGGAGCCGGAGGATAAGGAAGAGCCTGAAGCTGACGCGGCACTTGATCATTAAGTGCTGCTAAAATGACTGAAGGAGGGGGCCCTCCTCGGGACCCATGATAATTCATTTTTGAGGAGCAGCTTGGAGCATTGCTTTTTGAACGGTAAAAAACATGTTCCTGATAATAAAAAAAAGAACAGCTCGCCACCATGATCATTACAATCATGGTTATTATTAGTACCCTGTGGCTTTTGGAAATCTTCATTAAGAACATTGTTTAACTTTCTACCCAGTGATAATGCAGAACTGAAGATGATATGAACAGATTGACGAAGCAGTTATTACATTACCGATACAGATCTTCTCCGAAGGGGCAACCTCGTACAAAAACTAGTTTTATTTTACTATTCCGAATTCAGCACGACGGTTCTTTGCCCATGCTGTCTCATTGCTTGCAGGATCTACAGGCATTTCTTTGCCGAAACTAACTGTTTGAACTTTGCTTCCAGCAACCCCCTTTTCAATGAGTGCTTGACGTACAGCAAGTGCGCGGCGCTCACCAAGACTCCTATTATATTCTTCGGTTCCACGATCATCCGTAAACCCAGCAACAATAACTGTTTTTCCCGAAGAACGCACATGCTGAGCTACATTGTTTATTTTCTCTTGCTGATCTCTGCTCACCGAAGTGCTATCAAAAGCAAAAGCTACAGGGGAAAATTCTGTCCGATTGACATTTGCTGCCATAAAGTTGGCACCCCCAGAACGTTCACTTAAAGGTGTTCCAGCAACATAGTCACCATCAATACCAGCATACTGTTGCTTTTTCTTATTAGCACATGCAGGAAGAAGAAAAAGAAGAGAGACTATAATAAAAAGAGCACAAGGAGAGAATTGTTGTTTCATAAAGTTCCCATAATCTTTGTTTTTAAAAAATTTTCAAACCAATTTTTCTTAAAGAACACTTGGGAGATGTGCCAATGATATTACCCATTACCCATTACCCATTACCCATTACCCATTACCCATTACCCATTACCCATTACCCATTACCCATTACCCATTACCCATTACCCATTACCCATTACCCATTACCCATTACCCTTTACCCTTT
>JAIPKF010000017.1 GCA_021733705.1 Chthoniobacterales bacterium | reverse complement strand
ATATTTCACACTAAATCTATTACGGCTTGTGGAAAGCTCATCATTACTGCGTTGGTCTCGAATCGTGATTTGGGCGGTATGTAGTCATACAGCCCGGCATCACAATCCTTCGCCCGCCTTGTACTAATAAGCTTTGCACCGCGCCTCATGACGATTCAGTATGAAATATCCGGGTATAAGAGATGATTCACAAAATCCCGCTGATCCTTTTCTTCTTCATCCCGTACCCTTCATGAATATTCAGTTCCCCCTTTTAGCTATTGCCCTCTTCATGATGGGTAACCAACCGATCTTACAAGCAGCCCCGCTCCATGATTCCGCTCAAGAGATCATTACATCGGACGACTATGGGGCCTTTCTCAACAGACTCGAAGCACCAAGAAGATCCGAGACTAGCGAAATCGAACCAGCAAAGAACTCCCAAGAATTCTATGAGGAAAAGATGGCAACAGACCCAGGCTCCTCCTCCCTCATCCGTCTAGGAGAGCCTGGAAACTACACTTATGCATGGATGGGAGGAGAGTCCCCACTTCCACTTCATTTTATCAGCATCAGCGATGCAGAACTCTATAGTAGATGGAAAGAAGTCACTCTCATGCCACTTCCAGATACCAGCTCTCAAAGCGATCGATTGCTCAAAACCAGCACAAGTGCTTTCCAAATACAGAGTGCTCCTAACGGAACCTCTGGCCATCAATCTATGGTAGAAGAGGTGATTCCAGTAACCATTTCAGAAATCTTAGGAGGGATGATTGAACTCGTCGTAGCCAGGGCTGGAATACGAGAATATAGCCTCCATTCAACAACATATCGAATTACGGATACTGGCTGGGAAGAAGGGAGTCCATCTGCAGCAGGAAACTCTAAAGAATGTCAATGGAAGCCAACGGACCGTTTTGATAAAAATGATCTAGGAGAGGAAACCTGGAAAGAAGCCTTAGCAGAAGAGTTATTATTAGATAAAATATTAGATAAAAATATTGATCCTATATTTATTCAAAACCATAGCCGTAGCGATAGCATTACTAAAAGAATAGAATCTTATCAACAAAGACTCGATGTAGCAGAGACTCAACAAAAACCAGAGGAAATCAAGAAGCTGACAGATCTTATTAATGTTTTAAAAACTGCTCTTGGTTATCAAAATTCAATAATCGGTCATCTTGAAAATAGTGCAACCTCTTCTGTTCCTAAAATAGAAGCACTGCAACGCGTATCTAGAATTTCAGAAGCACTGCGACTCAATGAGCGCCCCAATAAAATCGAGATGCTAGCAGAAAAACTGGAACACGATTACACTCAACTAGCGAAATATCAAGAGAGGGTTCAAGATCTACAAAAAGAGATAGAACAACAGGCTGGGCAAATAGGAGGCGATGATCGTAAGTTAATTAGAAAAGATCATCTCCTTAATGCGATCACTCATCAGTCTGAGCTCATTAAAGCCAGAGTCGAGAGGACCACACTATTACGTCCACCCTATGAAACGCTGAGTAAAGACCAACAAGCCAAACTTAACGTTAATAAGTGGCTTTGTATTGAAAAAGAAGCGCTGGCTCGAAGTGAAGAGCTATTAGCTCAAACTTCATTGTTAGATACTGACGATGAATTTACTAATTATTTATATAAAGCAATAGAAAGGTTTAAAGAAGTAGCCAGTGAAGCACAAGAGCCAAATCGTAATCCAGAAATTAGTAAACAAATTATTGATTTGAGGATTAAGTCAGCAAGCTTATATGAACAGGCTGCAGAGGCAGAAGCTGCAGGCCAGGGTCAAAAAGCAGAGTACCTTAGTAAGGCAGGGCATGCTCTTTATTTGAAAGCTGAGAAAGCACAAAAGCATGGTCCAGCTTGTATTATTATTTAGAGAGAAAAGATAAAGTCGTATCATTTTATCTCAATAGATGAATGAATGCCTCTTGATATCAAGTGTTCAGAGCGTCAGGTCTTTTTCAATTGTAGAGTTTAGGTTCAACCCGGATATTTCACACTAAATCTATTACGGCTTGTGGAAAGCTCATCATTACTGCGTCAGCTTCGAATTGCTCCTCGGGCAGTGTGTACGCACACAGCCGTTGTCGCAATCCATCACCTTCGTTGACTCGCTCGCTCCCGCTCGTCTCGACCTTTCAGGGCTGCCTAAAGGCAGTCTCCACCGCGGTCTCCCGACCGCCGGTGGTGTCTGCATCAGGATTCGCGGCGCCTCGCTACGAACCAGTATGAAATATCCGGGTTAAGGTGCATGCTGATCATGCATCTTTTCCTGTAATTGTTATGGTTTTACACCAGTTGCAAGGATCGTTTCGAAGTAGGGTGTCTTTTGCTCTCGTTCCACGGTATAAACCTCCAGATGTTGAAACCCTGACTTTCTTAAAAATTCGTGGAGTTCAATGCTTGAAAAACCAAGCCAGACATCGGCGTAGAGTTTTTTTGCTTGTTCATAATTATGGCTATTGAGATCAAGGATAAGAATTTTTCCTTTTGGTTTAAGAATGCGAAAAGCGGCATCAATAGCCTGTTGAGGGCTGCTAGCATGGTGTAAAGCTTGACTGAGAAGTGCAATATCAACAGAAGAATCTTCAATGGGAGGTTTTTCAATATCTCCGAGACGATATTCTAGATTTTTAAAGCCATTTTGCTTCGCTACTTTTTTACCAAATTGGACCATTTTTGGGGCATTATCTACGGCGATAACTTTACGGGCAGAACGTGCCAGAAGCTGAGATAAGGTTCCTTCTCCTGCCCCCAGATCAGCTATGATAAGTGGTGGTAAGAGACGAAGTAACCCGTGAGCCATGGCTTGCCAGGAGCGCCCAGGAACATAGGAGTGACCAAATTTTCCAGCTAATTTATCAAAATATTCTGCAGCTCGGTCGCGACGTTTATACAAAATAAGCTTCAAGGCTCGTTGATCTCGGGATGATTCAGAAAGTTCTTTTTGAGCAACACTAAGGGTTTTTCGAAATGGCTCTAAATGAGAAGCAAGAGCTGTGTAATAGCTATTTTTGCCGACACGTCGATCAGAAACAAGACCTTGACGACGAAGTTGAGCAAGGCTTGCCGAGATCCGCGATTGAGCCATCCCTAAAATTTCTTGGAGCTCTGCAACGGTTAATTCCTCTTCCATGAGCAAGAGGATGAGACGTAGGCGCGTTGGCTCCGATAGCAAGCGCATTATATGAAGTATTGAAGGCATTGAAATAATTCTTAGTCAGGAGGCTCAGTGAATAATATTTTCGCTTATGAGTTCTATAGACATTTTTGTAAAAAGATTTATTTATAATGACTCTTGCCAATAAACAGATTTACATATAGGAATATGTTCATGTGTTCAAGAGTGATTATTGTCTCTTCTTTGAATAGGGAGCTCACGGCATAGCAACTTAAACAATTCTTCAAACCTTTATTGCTGCAAAGCAGCTTTATTCCATGTCTAAAAATTTTATTTTTTCTTCTGAGTCAGTCGGGGAGGGGCATCCAGACAAAGTTTGTGACACTATTTCTGATGCAATTTTAGATGCCTGCTTAGCAGCTGATCCCAACAGTCGTGTTGCTTGCGAAACATATGCTAAGAGCAACATCGTGGTTGTTGGTGGTGAAATTTCTATTCCCAAATACAAAGGAAAGAACATCGATAGTTTGCTTAATATTAATAAAATCGTTCGCGATGTTGTTCGGGAGATTGGCTACATTCACGATGATGATGTTTTTCATGCTGAGAAAATTTTTATTAATAACATTATCACTACTCAAAGTGATGATATAGCTCAAGGTGTTGATGTGCGAAAGAGTCGTGGAAAAACAGTTCATGAGCAAGGAGCCGGTGATCAAGGACTCATGTTTGGGTATGCCTGTGATGAGACTCCAGAATTAATGCCAGCTCCTATCATGTTTGCTCATCGTTTGGGCCGTGAGTTAACCCGTTTGCGTAAGGCTGGCAAAGCAAAGTGGCTTCGTCCCGATGCTAAGACACAGGTTTCCGTTCAATATGAAAACGGAGTGCCAGCACATGTGGTGAATGTGGTTGTTTCAACCCAGCACACCTCTGATGTCAGCAATCAGGAGATTGAAAAGTTCATTATCAATCATGTCATTCGCAAAGTGATTCCATCTTCGATGCTCACTAAGAAGACAGAGTTTTTAATCAATCCAACAGGACGTTTCGTGATCGGTGGTCCACAAGGTGATACCGGATTAACGGGTCGAAAGATTATTGTTGATAGTTATGGTGGAATGGGACGCCACGGAGGAGGTGCTTTTTCTGGAAAAGACCCAACAAAAGTAGATCGTTCTGCCGCCTACATGGGACGCTATGTTGCCAAGAATGTTGTGGCTGCCGGTTTTGCAAAGAGATGTGAAGTTCAGTTTGCCTATGCCATCGGATGTGCTGATCCTGTGAGTATTCATATTGAAACCTTCGGCACAGCTACCATTCCAGAGGAAGTGATTAAAATGGCTATCGAAAAAATCTTCTGTTTCAAGCCTGCCAACATCATAGAAACCTTAAAGCTCAAACGTCCGATTTATTCTAAAACAACCAACTACGGTCATTTTGGAAAAATTCATGATCTCGAAAATATCACCTGGGAACGCATTGATAAAGTTCCTGCATTAAAAAAAGCAGCCGCTCTCATTACTAAATCACTCCATTCTAAAATCGCCTAATTATCCATGAACACTCCAACCTCAATGACCTCTTTTTCTGACTTCAAAGTTGCCGACCTCTCTCTTGCAGAATGGGGACGCAAAGAAATCTCTATTGCAGAAAAAGAGATGCCTGGACTCATGAGTATTAGAAAACAATATTCTTCTTCAAAACCGCTTGCTGGCGTTCGTATCACTGGCTCTTTGCACATGACCATTCAAACTGCCGTTCTCATTGAGACGATGATTGAATTGGGTGCAAGTGTTCGTTGGGCTAGTTGCAATATATTTTCAACTCAAGACCAAGCAGCTGCAGCAATGGCTGCCATTGGTGTTCCCGTCTTTGCATGGAAAGGTGAAACCCTTGAGGAATATTGGTGGTGCACCTACCAAGCCCTCTCTCATCCTCATGGTCAAGGTCCTGAGCTTGTTGTCGATGATGGTGGTGATGTTACTCTTCTACTTCACAAAGGATACGAACTAGAAAATGGAGATGCTTGGGTGACGACTCCATCTAGTAATGAGGAGGAGCAAGTCATTAAGAATTTACTTAAGAAGATTCATGCTGAAAACCCAACCTACTGGCATGGCATGGTTAAGGATTGGAAAGGAGTTTCAGAAGAGACAACGACAGGAGTACATCGTCTTTATAAGCTTCACGAGCAAGGGAAACTCTTGGTTCCAGCATTTAATGTGAATGATTCTGTCACCAAAACAAAATTTGATAATCTCTACGGATGCCGACACTCCCTCGTTGATGGTCTCAATCGTGCCATTGATGTCATGATTTCTGGAAAAGTAGCTGTTGTTTGTGGTTATGGTGATGTTGGAAAAGGCTCTGCTCAATCATTGCGAGGTCAAGGAGCCCGTGTGATTATTACTGAAATCGATCCTATTAATGCTCTTCAAGCAGCAATGGAGGGGTATGAAGTCACTACCGTTGAAGAGACATTGGGTCGTGGTGATATCTATGTAACAACGACAGGGAACTTCAAAGTGATCACCCTGGAGCATATGAAAAAGATGAAAGATCAGGCAATTGTTTGTAACATTGGCCACTTTGATAATGAAATCGAAGTCGATAACCTTGTCTCTTTTCCAGGAATCAAAAAGACAAATATTAAGCCACAGGTCGATAAATACACATTTCCAGATGGGCACGAAATTTTTCTCCTTGCTGAAGGACGTCTTGTCAATCTCGGCTGTGCTACTGGTCATCCCAGCTTTGTGATGAGCAATAGTTTTAGCAATCAGGTACTGGCCCAAATGGAGCTATGGAAAAATCGATATGAGTATAAAATTGGGGTCTACATCCTGCCTAAGAAACTAGATGAAGAGGTGGCACGTCTTCACTTAGAAAAAATTGGGGTTAAATTAACAAAACTCACTGCTGAACAATCCGACTATTTAGAGATTCCAATCGAAGGGCCCTATAAGACAGAGCATTATCGTTACTAGATATTCTTTTTAAAAACCATCCTCATATGTTTTGAGTAAAAAAGAGCTGTTTGTAAAACTTCTATGGAGATTATTGTGGTAGAGTATGACACTTTACCCATTTCTCAGTAATCTGTTTTAGAATCAATGTTTCTTCTTTTTCTTAAAGGTATCGTTGTAGGTTTTGCTATTGCAGCTCCGGTTGGCCCTATTGGACTTCTTTGCATTCAGCGTTCTCTGCGCTGTGGCTTTAAAATAGGACTGTTGACAGGATTAGGTGCGGCAACAGCAGACTCCTTTTATGGACTCATAGCTGCTCTTGGCTTAACAGCTCTCTCGGCATGGATGATGGCTTATCAATCCTGGATTCATTGTTTTGGTGGGCTATTTCTTGTTGCATTTGGATTTCGACTCATGCTCAAGCATAAGCGTCATGGTCACGTTAAAAAAAGTGAGGAGCATTCTCTCTTGCATGCGTATGGGACAACAGTTTTATTGACGATGATGAATCCCTTAACACTTTTTTCTTTTATAGCGATCTGTGCAGGTTTTGGTATTGGAAGTCATCACCAAGATTATCTTCATGCCTTTGCTCTCGTCCTAGGGATCTTTTTAGGCTCGAGCCTCTGGTGGCTTTTTCTTAGTAGCATTGTGGCCCATGTTCTTCATCATCGTATAAAAGAAAAAACGGTGCATCTTATTGATAAAATTTCCGGAGTTATGCTTTTTCTCTTTGGTATCGTAGTGCTTTTGTACTAGCCCGGATATTTCACACTAAATCTATTACGGCTTGTGGAAAGCTCATCATTACTGCGTTGGTCTCGAATTGTGATTTGAGCAGTATGTGCTCATACAGCCCGGCATCAAAATGCTCGTCTGCCTTACCCCATCAGCCTTCGCGGCCTCCTCGTCACGATCAGCATGAAATATCCGGACTATTATTTTTATTTACTGAAAAAAAAGAGTCCTTAAAAAATATCATCTCCGAGAATTCACCAGGCTGATCAACCTTTGTTTCTGGAAGAATAACGCAATTTTTGAGATGTACACCTGGGCCAATGTAAGTATTGGCTCCTGCAACGACCATTGAATGAAGTGTTGCAGAGGGATCTATGGTGGCTAAAGGGTGAACAGCTTGTGGCCAAGGGAGGCTTTTTTCGCCTAGCTTGTAGGGCGGATTCCACTTCGTTTGAGCAATATGGAGATGGGCTCGGAGGTATGATTCTGGTGTTCCAAGATCACTCCAGAAATAATCATTAGGAGGAACAAAGCCTGCTATTTTTTGATGATGCTCGATAGCTTTTGTTAAGGCAGGGATAATCGATGCAGGACCTTCAAGAGGAATCCAATCTAAAAAAGAGGGCTCTATCACTGCAATACCTGCGTAGACCATGGAAATAGAATCTTTTGAAGGAAGAGATGGTAGAGAATTCCAAGTTCCACTAAATCCTTCTATTTGGCCACTATTGCTATTGTATGCAACATTTTTGGATGCTCCGTCATGGCGAAGGAGTAGCGTTACCATAGACTTTGATTGAATGTGATGATCGATGAGATCTTGAAGTGGTGCATCGCTTAAAATATCAGCGTTGTGAATGAGGAAGGTTCCTTGTTCCAAAATGGAGCGTGCATTACCCAAAGCACCCCCAGTTTCTAAGATCGGATTTTCATGAAAGAGGGTGAGTGATTTCCCCTCATAATGTCCTAATCCAAATCGATGCTCTGCCTCTTTAACTTGAAAAGTATTGTAGAAATTTTCATGGAGGTGACATGTATTAAGGGCAAGTTTTTCAATGCCAAGAGCAATACAATAATCGAGGGCAAAGGTGATTAGTGGCTTGTGAAAAACCGGCAAAAGAGGCTTGGGAATCTTTTCAGTGAGCGGGCGTAAACGTGTTCCCTTGCCAGCAGCAAGGATAAAAGCACTCTTCACTTTTTGCATTTTGTTTCTGTATGTTGGTTAGAAAAGGATGAAATAAATATAATATTAAAAGCAGCACACTCTCTCTTAATGGAGTATGAGGAGCAATTTTATTTTGATTTCATTCATAAAGAGGATTATCTCAAAGAATGTTTTTTTTCTTAAGGTTTTTGTTTTTTATCCTTTTTCTGTGGATCTTGGGGTGTGCAGGTGATCGGCATCATAAAATAGTTGTTAGCACATTAGAGCAAAAAATGGTTGTCTTTAAGGATGGTTGTCCCATTGCCTCCTATCCCGTCTCAACCTCAAAGTTTGGAACGGGAGATGCCATTGGAAGTTATAAAACACCAGTTGGTCATTTTATTCTTCGTCAGAAAATTGGCTCAGGTCTCCCCTCTGGAATGGTTTTTAAAGATGCAAAGCCAACAGGAGAAATTTTGTCTCCGAATGCAAAGGGTCGTGACCCCATTGTGACACGTATCTTTTGGCTTCAAGGAAAAGAGTCTTGTAATAGGAATGCCTATAAACGTTGTATCTACATTCATGGGACTCCAGAAGAGAGATGGCTCGGATATCCTAAAAGTTATGGCTGTATTCGTATGAGTTCTGCAGATGCAATCTCTCTAGATGAGATAGTGGGTCAAGGTGCCAAGGTGGAGATTATTGAAAAATCTTTATAATACTTGAGTATAAAATATTCGGATTAGTTTTCAGTTGTTAGTTTTTGGCTATTTTATAAAATTGATTTTTAAACGTAGTGACTACTTTTTTTCATGAAGCAACAAGCTAATCGTTCTGATTCCCCCCAATGCAAAAGAGAGGAGCAAATTTCAAGTACTGAACTACCACTTCAGGGGGGGCTTTTTGCTTCCATTCTTGAAGCAGTACAAGCTGGTTTTCTTCTGCAGAGTTCTGCTGAAAATATGCAGCGACTCATGAAGCAAACCGCCTCTTCATTACCGGAGCGTGTGATCGCGGAGTTGATAGAACAGAAGGCATGGAAAGAATTAAACAATCGATTTTTTCGCACACTCGCTTTTGGAACGGGTGGTCTTCGTGGTAAGACAATTGGGGATATTGTAACTACGGTAGAAGCTGGAACGAAGCGGTCCGATGGACGTCCACAATTTTCATGTATCGGCACAAATACTGTTAACAATTACAATATTATTAGAGCGACGCGTGGTCTTGTTACTTATGTGCTCCGATGGCATCAACAAAAGAACCGTTCCGGAAATCCTAAAATCTGTATCAGCTATGACACACGATTTTTTTCACGAGAATTTGCGGAATTAGCGGCAAAAGTTATTTCAGAACATGGCTGTGATGCATTACTTTTTCAGGAACCTCGTTCAACACCAGAACTCTCTTTCGCTGTTCGGGAATGTGCTGCTACCGCAGGGATTAATATCACGGCAAGCCATAATCCACCTGCTTACAACGGTTATAAAGTCTATTTCGAAGATGGAGCACAGGTGATCGAGCCCCATGCCTCCTCCATTATCACTCTTGTTGATCAGATGGAAGGAGACCAATATCAGTCCCTGCCTCAAGAACAATGCGGCAAGATTATTTTTTTAGGAAAAGCTGTTGATGAATCTTATAAGAAAAAATTGAGAGGCCTTATTTTACAGCCCTCCTTATTCAAAAAGAACTTAAAGGTTGTTTATACACCGCTGCATGGAGTTGGTGGAACTATTATTGTTCCATTATTAGAAAGTGTGGGTGTGCAATGTTCTCCGGTTTTCTCTCAGATGCAACCTGATGGATTTTTTTCCACAGTTAAATCACCTAATCCAGAAAACTCAGAAGCACTAACCCTAGGAATCGCTCTAGCAGAGCAAGAAAAAGCCGATCTTGTTATTGCTACCGATCCTGATGCAGATCGTATGGGGGTGGCTGTACGTAATGCGTCAGGTTCTTTAGAGTTGCTCACAGGAAATCAGATTGGCTCACTGATCGCATGGTATCGTTTAAAAACTCTTTTTGAGCAAGGTCTCCTCGATGAAAAAAATAAAAAAAATGCTCTTCTTGTCAAGAGTATTGTGACAACTGATCTTCAAAAAGCGATTGCTGAGAAATTCGGGATTCGCTGTGTTGAGACGCTTACTGGTTTCAAATATATTGGAGCAAAATTAACACATTATGAGCATCAGCTTTCTCAAGATCTTCAAAAGAAATATCGTATTTTAACTGAAGAGGAATCTCGTCAGGCACGACTTGAAGAATCTAGTTATTTGGTCTTTGGAGGAGAGGAAAGCTACGGGTATAGCCTGGGTGATTTTGTACGTGATAAAGATGCCAATGCTGCAGCTCTCGGTTTTTGTGAAGTTGCTGCTCATTGCCTAAGTCAGAAAATAACTCTTTCTGATCTTCTCGATCAAATTTACTGCGATTATGGATACTACTATGAATGTGGTGAATCGTTGTCTTTTGAAGGAGCGGAAGGTTCTCTCAAAATGCAATCTCTTATCAATTCATATATTCAAAATCCTTTTACCTCTATCAATGGTGAGCCAGTGACTGCATTTCAAAATTATGCCGCAGAAATGATTTTAGATAGTGAAGGGGAGATTTTGCCAAAAGAGTCCATGTTGATTTTCAAACTCCATGGAGATCATCGCGTGGTGGTTCGTCCTTCCGGAACAGAACCAAAAATTAAATTTTATTTTTTCTCCTCGTACAAACCGAAATCAAAAAGATTTTCACTCGAAGAGCTTTCAAATATTAAAAGAAATTTGAAAAAATGCTTAGAAGACCGGTGGAAGTGGCTTCAAGACGATGTAGCTCCAAGGATTTAGCTCTTATATTTCATATTGATCGTGACGAGGAGGTCGCGAAAGCTGATAGGGCACCACCGGCGGTCGGGAGACCGCGTGGGAGACCGCGTGGTAGACCGCCTTTAGCCGCGGCTTCATAGCAACTAGTTTTAAATCCAACTTCTTACGCAAACTTCCTCATTTTCATTCACGTTTTTAGGATCATGAGTTAAAATTCTTGATAAAGGATCAAAGCAGATTACATTTTTACCTTTCATGAGCACTCTTTCTATTTGCAATCTTCATGCCTCTATTGGCGATAAACCGATTCTTCGAGGCCTCACCCTTGAGATTCCCAAAGGCCAAGTTCATGCCATTATGGGAAAAAATGGCTCTGGTAAAAGCACTTTGGCAAAAGTCATGGCTGGCCATCCAGATTATACAGTGACTTCGGGAGATGTGCTTCTTGATGGCGAGAGCATCTTAGCAATGGAACCAGATCAACGAGCTCGTTTGGGATTATTTTTAGCATTTCAATATCCGATGGAAATTCCAGGTGTCACAATTGCAAATTTTATTAGAGCAGCGGTACAGTCTCGTCTTCCTCAAGGAGAGGAGTTAGAGGCCACAGACTACTATGCCGATCTCTACTCTAAGATGGATGCATTGAGTATCCCACGCGCCTTTACTTCCCGTTCAGTTAATGAAGGTTTTTCAGGTGGCGAAAAAAAACGTTGTGAAATTTTACAAATGGCCATGCTTCAGCCAAAATATGCAGTGCTTGATGAAACTGATAGTGGTCTTGACATCGATGCACTCAAAATAGTCTCTTCGGGAGTTAATGCGCTACGAAGCCCAGAGGTTGGAATGCTTGTTATTACCCACTATCAACGTCTTCTTGACTATATTATTCCTGATAAAGTCCATGTGATGGCTGAAGGGAAAATTGTTCTTAGTGGAGAAAAAGATCTGGCGCTTAAGTTAGAATCTGAGGGCTATGATTGGGTCACTGCATCTTAAGGTATCTTTGTGTTTGGCAAGGCAGTTGCTCACATTTACAAAGTAATATTTTTTCTAGGTGCAATCTTTTTTATGTGAAAATCTTAAGTATCACTCCATGCTACCTCTGCCACTTTTCTTTAAAATAGTTCCAAACATTCGAAAAATAGGAGAGTACGAGTTTAGATGAAATTGTAAGGCATAAGTTTTTAGTCAATCTACGAACTACAAAAAAAGGGTTATTATTTATGAAAACTGATATCCAATCTCAAATAGAGGCAGATCGCTCCGTCGGTGATTTTCGCTATGATGTCGACTATGCCTATGATGCTGGGGTAGGTCTAAGTGAGGCTACTATCGACTACATTTGTGATGTTAAAAAAGATCCTGATTGGGTACGTGCCTTTCGCAAGGAGGCCTATCGTAAATTTCTGGCAATGCCTATGCCAACACATTGGGCAACGAAAGACTTAGAGAATATCGTATTTGAAAATATTCGCTACTACCTTTCTCAAGGGCAAGCTCCCAAGCGCACATGGGAGGAGGTTCCAGAGGATGTGAAGAGAACATTCGAACGTCTCGGTATTCCAGAACAAGAACGAAAATTTCTTGCAGGAGTTGAAGCACAATTTGATAGCGAGGCAGCTTACTCGAATATCAAGGCAGCAGTTGGGGAACAAGGTGTTATTTTTGTGGGTAGTGCAGAGGGATTGAAAGACCATCCTGAGATTTTTAAAAAATGGTTTGGAAAAGTGATACCAACTGGAGATAACAAATTCAGTGCACTCAATAGTGCTGTCTTTAGCGGAGGAAGTTTTATTTATGTTCCACCTGGGGTGAAGGTTTCGCACCCACTTCAAGCTTACTTTCGAATTAATGCACAAAACTTTGGGCAGTTTGAGCGTACCCTCATTATTGCTGATGAGGGAGCAGAAGTAACCTACATGGAGGGATGTACCGCTCCTAAGTTTGAAACAGCAACACTCCATAGTGCTGTTGTGGAATTAGTCGCTCTTAAAGGAGCTAAGATTCAATATATCACTGTTCAAAATTGGAGCTCTAATGTTTTTAATCTTGTGACCAAGCGAGGGCTAGCTCATGAAGATGCAGAGATCAAATGGATTGACTGTAATATTGGATCTCGCCTTACCATGAAATATCCAGGTGTGATTATGAAAGGACGTCGAGCTCGAGGAGAAGTGGTTTCAATTGCTCTTGCTGGAGATGGGCAGCACCAGGATACTGGAGCTAAGATGGTTCATGCTGCTGATGAAACTACCAGTAATATTATTTCAAAATCAATTAGTCTTGGTACGGGACGTTCTACCTATCGAGGGATGGTTCACATTCCTAAGCACCTGAAAAAATGTAAAAATAATACGGAGTGTGATGCTCTTTTGATCAATGCTGAGAGCCGCACTGATACCTATCCTGCTATTACCGTTCGTGGACAAGGACATTCAGTACAGCATGAGGCAAGTGTCAGCCAAATTAATGCTGAGCAGATATTTTACATGCAACAGCGAGGCTTAAGCGAAGCTGCAGCAATGAGCCTTGCGGTGAATGGATTTGTTAATGACCTTGTACAGCAATTCCCCATGGAATATTCTGTGGAGCTCAAACGTCTCATCGATCTTGAAATGGAAGGATCGGTTGGATAAATCGATTTGGAGTAAGCTTTCACTAAGTTCCAACAAATCATTCAAACCTTTTATTTCAATTATATTTCCTAACTCAACTTGTGATTTCTTCCGCTTCAACCTCAATTTTAAATTCAAGTTCAAGTTTCAACCACGGTGAAGCATCCCCCTTTCCAGACTGGTTTCAAGAGCAACAAGCCAACGCTTGGGATATTTTCTTAAAGCTTCCTCAACCCATACGCCGTGATGAAATGTGGCGTTTTTCTAATCTGAAAAAAACTTCATTAGAGACATTTTTAGAGGCTTCTAAAATTAAAAACCCTGATGAGATCAGAAATCGTTCGCAAGGAATAACCGATATTGCTGCAAAAATGATTTTTGCTAATGATCAGTTAATCCATCGTGAAGTCAGCAATCTTCCTGAAGGAGTCGTTTTGATTTCTATTGAAGAAGCACTAAAACACCATGGAGAACTTTTCCGTCAGCATTTTATGAAGCATGAAACACGACTTGGATCGTACAAGTTTGCCATGCTACATCAGGCCAAATTACGTACTGGAGTCTTTCTATATCTGCCTCCAGGAGTTGTGCTCAATAAGCCAATTGAAATATGGCATTGGGTTGAAGGTGCTCACAGTGCTATTTTTCCTCACACTCTTTTTGTTGCTTCAAAACAGAGCCATGCTTCGGTCATTGAAAGATTTTCTTCACTATCTCCTGACCCAGCTTTTGTTTGTGCGATGAATGATCTAATCATTGAAGAGGAGGCATGTTTAAATTATGCCTCAGTTCAAGAGTGGAGTGCTCAAACAACAGCGTTTCATCTCAATAACACAAGCGTTTCTAAAAAAGGTCGAGCAACAGCATTGCAAGCTCACCTGGGAGGTCTTTTTGTGCGCTCAGAAAGTGATAGCCGTCTTCTTGGGAAAGATGCCCATAGTATCATGCTTTCCATCAATCCTGCCCATGGTAAACAGGAAATTGATCAACGTACTTTTCAAGATCATATCGCTCCTGAAGCTACAAGTGATTTACTCTACCATAATGCCCTGAGTGACGAAGCTCGGACTATTTTTTCAGGACTCATTAAAGTAGAAAAAGAGGCACATCAAACAGACGCTTACCAAAAAGTCAGAAATCTCATGCTTAGTGATGAAGCAGAGGCGAATTCCATGCCAGGCCTTGAAATCCTTGCTGATGATGTGCGCTGCACCCACGGAGCCACTTCAGGAGAGCTCAATAAAGAAGAGCTCTTTTACATGATGGCCCGCGGCATTCCACCTCAAGAGGGAGTTAAACTCATTGTGCGTGGATTTTTTCAAACTGTTCTCGATCGTTTAGAGGAGCCCCTTCTGCGTCATTGTATTGAAGAATTACTCGAGAATCATCTCTTTTAGAAAAACTTTTTCTCCTTTTCATAGCATCATCTATCTCATGAAAACCTCTCAACCCATTACTGATTTTATCCATCACCATTTTCGTCATTTCAACGCTGCTGCATTGAAAGATGCTGCTCATGGTTACAAAGACCATATCACTCAAGGCGGGAAAATGTTTTTGACCTTAGCTGGTGCGATGAGTACTGCTGAAATTGGACTTTCGCTGGCTGAGATGATTCGCCAAAACAAGGTACATGCCATTTGTTGTACAGGAGCAAATTTAGAGGAGGATATTTTCAATCTTGTCGCTCATGATTATTATGAGCGTGTTCCTAACTATCGTGATTTAACTCCCAATGACGAACAGAAACTCTTGGAGCGTCATATGAATCGAGTAACAGATACCTGCATTCCAGAAATGGAGGCAATGCGTCGTATTGAATCAGCAGTGCTTGAAGAATGGATTGCTGCTGATCAAGGAGGGAAGCGTTATTTTCCACATGAGTTCATGTATAAAATCCTTAGAAGTGGAGCTCTCGAGAAGAGTTATCAAATTGACCCTGATCATAGTTGGATGCTTGCTGCAGCAGAAAAAAATATTCCTATGTTTGTCCCTGGTTGGGAGGATGCAACCCTCGGAAACATGTATTCAGGCCACTGTATTAGTGGTGATATCAAAAATGTTCATACAGTAAAAACGGGAATTGAATATATGATCGCTCTGGCTGAGTGGTATACGCAGGAGGCTAAGCTCATTGATGACAGCGAAGGTTCAATAGGCTTTTTTCAAATAGGTGGTGGTATTGCTGGGGATTTTCCTATTTGTGTTGTTCCAATGCTTCACCAAGATTTAGAAAGAACCGATGTTCCTCTCTGGGGCTACTTTTGTCAAATTAGTGATTCGACAACAAGCTATGGAAGCTACTCTGGAGCTGT
>JAIPKF010000016.1 GCA_021733705.1 Chthoniobacterales bacterium | reverse complement strand
CTTATTAGTACAAGGCGGGCGAAGGATTGTGATGCCGGGCTGTATGAGTACATACCGCCCAAATCACAATTCGAGACCAACGCAGTAATGATGAGCTTTCCACAAGCCGTAATAGATTTAGTGTGAAATATCCGGGCTAGGACCACAGGTCTTATCTTTTTTTATCCAATTGATCCAAGAGTCTTTTGCGACTTGGGGGTAGTTGAGAACCTGTGGCGCTTAAGGACTCTTTGGCAGAGAGTGATGGGTTGAATATACCCAAGGCTTTTGCAAGTTCTTGCTCAAAATATTCCACAGCCGTTCGTGTGGGAACCTTGTTGCTTAAAAATCCAAAAGCACGGTTTAGTAAATCAAAAAGCTCTGGCACGGGATGTGATAGCTCAATAAAAAGATCACATAACTCTGCAAAATAAGAAGCAGAGAGCAACGTAAGGTAGCCAGGAATCATCTGACGTTGAGGAATCATTGGAACCACTTCTTTTAAAATATGAAGATCACTTTTTTTATTCCACAAAAATGCTATCTCCACCTCCCCAAAAAGATCGAGGCATCCAGCAAAAGCACTTGTTTGTTTCATTGCTCCTTGTGCAGCCGTCTTCACTTTTCCATGCTCTTGAGTTAGCCATACAAGAATAAGGCTTGTTTCAGATAAACGGTATTTACGAATTAAGAGAGCTTTTGTCTGCTGCATGATCAATGCGTTGAGGAAATCTTTTATTGATACCATTCCAAAGAAACCATGCGACACTTAGTGAGATCATCATTGCTGCTATCAAATCGGAGGGATGATGGGCACCAAGAAGTAATCGTGACAAGGAGATAAGGGCCGCTAGAAGAAGGGCAACAAGCCCCCAAATAGGACTTGCTAAAAAAATAATGATCGCAAATCCAAAGGCTGTAGCTGTATGTCCAGACGGAAAACTATTGAACTCAGAACGTCCCACAGTCCATTTTCCTTGGTAGTAGGGACCATGCCAGGCTTGCTCCAGTGCAGGAGAAACTCGAGGGCGTGTTCTTCCGGTTGTTAAACGGAGTGTGTTTGTCACTGCTCCAGCAAGGGTAGAGGCTATCATCGCTATTAAAAAAATACGCTGCCATCGTGCACATCGATATCTTTTGGCAATGTAAATACCGAGGACTCCTAAAAGCATCAGTTCTGGCCAATCCCCATAGCGACTCACAAAACTAAAAAAAAGTTTTGCAGGTGAATGATCCCAGCCTGCTCCCTCAGCTTGTAAAATAAAGGAACGCATAGGTGCATCAAAAAGAAAAGCAAGCTTCAGTATGACTAAGACACTCCCAAGAAGAAATAAGAGAGGAATGATTTTTTTACAAAGACAATTCACAATGAGAGACAAGACGTTGAGGCTCGCATGAACCTGCATATCTTTATGAAATATCTGGTCTCATTAAGAATTGCAGCAGGTGGGTTCTATTCTTCTTTTTGGATCTTCCACTTAATGCTGCACCCCAGTGAGAGAGGAAATGGCTCTGGAACTGTTTCTCCAAGGCATAAAGCCTCTATTGCTCGCCGAAGATCACTCCCAGTTATTGGAATTCCATTTTTAGGCGTACTGGCATCAAAACGCCCATGATAAGCGAGCTGAAGATTGCCATTAAAAAGGAAAAAATCAGGCGTGCAGGTAGCTGAAAAACTCTTAGCGACTCCCTGTGTTTCATCAAAAAGAATAGGAAATGGAATCTGTTCCTGCTGCACCATCTCCTTGAGTGAATCTGGACCATCTTGAGGATAACTAACAGCATCATTGGAACAGATACCTATAAAACCGACCCCCTGGGCCATAAATTCATTGGCCATGCTCACAAGCGATTCTTGAAGATGTTTGACATAGGGGCAGTGTCGACAGAGAAAGATGACGAGCAGGCCCTTGGAAAAAGAAGCAAGAACTTCTTTGGGAGTCACATGATAACCCGTCACAACGTTAGAAAGAGAAAAACTAGGAATCGGTGTTCCTAACGGCATGGAATCAAGAGCTGTGATAGACATTATAAAAATGGATGATGGATTGTAGCAGTGTGTTGCTTTTTTATTACTGAGTCATCTCCGAATCACTTAACTACCCGGAATTTTGGTTAAAAGGGGATATCATCCTCTTCATCACTAGATTCTAAGCGTGTGGAGGAAGCTACCGTTTTTGATTGAATGTCATTGGAAGGCTTCGTGTGGGAGCGAGGAGAAGTCATTTCCTCTTCTTGAGAAGAATGATTACCACTCCCTGGACGTGAACCAAGCAACTGCATATTTTCTCCCACAACACGAAGGCGTGTTCTTTTTTGACCCGAGGTTTTATCTTCCCAAGAGTCGAGCTGAAGACGTCCTTCTATGAAGATGGAACGTCCTTTTTTACAATACTCCGCTGCAATTTCAGCCTGACGCCCCCAGAGTGTCACATCAACAAATGTGGTCTCCTCTCGTTTTTCTCCATTTTCACTTGAGAAGAAACGATTAATCGCAATACCTAAATCAGTAACAGCACTTCCTTTAGGAGTATATTTGATTTCAGGATCACGAGTAACATTACCGATAAGTTGTACTTTATTGAGGTTAGCCATGAGAAGAATGAGTTCAGAGTTGAGAAAGATTTTATGAGATGCTCATGAATTAAGCTTCAACGGTGGCTTTCTTAAGTTTGATTGCTGGCTTTGGTCTCTTTGTAGTAGCAGCAGAGACTTCTCCTTTTTTGAAATAATTTTGGAGAGTAATGTCTTCCAACAATGTCAACTTCTGCTTGATCTTAGCAATGGAAGCAGGTTCTGCTGTAATCATAAAATTTGTATAGAAGGCAGCATTTTTATGACGGTGAGGATAGGCAAATTCTTTCCGATCGAGTCGTTGGATTTCTTCCACAATAGCTCCCTCCGAATTCATTATTTTCTCAATACGCTCTAAGAGTGCTTTGATTTCTTCTTCATTACTGCTCACGATAAGAGCAAGTAGGATTTCATAATAGTTTCTCATAATATTTTTACTGCATATCCGATGTTATTTTAAAAGTTGGGGAAGACTCTGTTTCCAAACTCTCTGTAGCTAAGGAAAGGCGATAAGTCGACAATGCAAGCCAGCCGTGAGGTTTCAGTGAAGTTTTTTTGACAGAAGCTAAGGATTGTAAAAATTCATCGTCTTGTCGAGGCCTTCTTGACGAAGATATTCTAAGGCATCAACTGCCCGCTTTATGGAAGCCTCTACAAGCAGTAATTCTTCTTTAGAAAAACGTGATAGCACATAGTTTGAAAGAGGCTTGGAATGACTCTCTGGAGCTTCTTTAGAGAGATCCTCAGGAGCACTCACACCAAGACGCAGTCGTGGAACTTCTTGAGTTGAAAAATGAGTTAAGATCGATTCGAGCCCACGTTGTCCACCTGCACTGCCAGAGGATCTCAAGCGTAGCCTGCCCAATGGGAGAGCTACATCGTCAAGAACAACCAAGGTCTGTGATGGAGTAAGATGAAAAAATCGTGTGTAGCAGGCAACGGCAGTCCCACTCAAATTCATAAAGGTCTTTGGTTTCATCAAGACCAAATCAGAATGCAACTCCGATGTAGCTGGAATTTTTGCTACCTCAGCATTCCATTTGGATTCAAATGAAAATGAGATATCATGTTTTTTTGCCAACGCATCAAGAACCGCAAACCCAATATTATGACGCGTCCCGTCATATTCGCTTCCAGGGTTGCCTAAACCAACGATGAGACGGATCTTGGTTCCAAGTGAGTCAAGGCCGATAGTCGGGCTTCTCTTGGTTTCATAATCACCATCTAGTTTTTTTCTAGAGCTCTCCCTATTAATATTAAACGGGAGAGTCTCCTGGGTGCTGGAACTCTTCTGTTGATTGTGGTCGGCTTGTTCTTCCATGGGAATAGAAGTAGTGACGCCGCAATACAGCGACACCAACTTTTTTTAGGATGCTCTAAGTAGTAAGCACAAGCTTTGAAGCACGATGCCTCTATTTCTTTGCCTCCCCTTCAGCTGCAGGTTTCTTTTCTTTAATAACTTCAGGAGCTTGAGGTGCATCTTCAGTTTTAGAAGTATCTTCAACCTTAGGTTCTGCAACAAGGAATACAGTGAGATCTGGATCGCCGGTGACAACAACACCAGAGGGCATCACTAGATCACGAACGTGCAAGGCTTGTCCAATACCGAGTGAAGATACGTCGACACGGATACTCTCTGGAAGATCTTTCGGTAAACATTCAATAGAAATGTGGCGTACTAATTGCTCGAGCAGACCACCATAATTTTTAACACCTTCAGCTTCTCCAAAAGCTTCCAAAGGAACTTCCGTGTGGAGGAGTTCATCCATGGAGACTTCAAGAAAATCAACATGAAGGATATCACCACGGACAGGATGATGCTGAACTTCTTGAATGAGCGAAAGACGGCTTTTGGTTCCTTTTTCCTCTTTTATTTCAAGCTCTACGAGAATGTTTTCACCAGAAGCATGTGCTAAAAGACGTTTAATATCTTTTTCATTGATTTCAATATTTGCTGGTTCATTTTTAGGACCATAAATATTAGCTGGAACAGCACCGCGAGAACGGAGTTGTTTAACGGAATTGCGACCGACATGTGTGCGGTGCTGTGCGGAAAGTTTTACCTGTTTTGCCATGGGATTAATGTGTCAAGGTGGGAAGTTTTAATGAAAGGGTTATTTTAACCTAAATAGCGAACTGACAGATTCACCTTCATGGATACGACGGATTCCCTCGCCGAGTAATTCGGCAACGGAAAGCACCTTCACATGGTCTGCCACATCGTGGCGGACAGGAACGCTATCAGTAGTGATGAGTTCTTTAATTTCTGAACCCTTCAATCGCTTCACCGCTAAATCTGTCAGTACTGCGTGCGAGACGCCAGCATAAATATCACAAACCCCTAAAGTTTTTAATATTTTTGCTGCACTGGTGATAGTTCCAGCTGTTTCTGTAAGGTCATCTATAATGAGAACATTCTTTCCCTCGACTTCACCAATCACATGAGAAGCGTCGACTTCTGTAGCACTCCGACGGCGTTTCACCACGATAGCAAGACTGGCTCCTAAAGACTCTGCATAAGCCGAGGCCATCTTAACGCCACCTACATCAGGTGAGACAACCACAAGGTTTTCAAGATGCATAGCACGGATATGTTGAACCATAACCGGAAGTGCATAAAGATGGTCTACTGGAATATCAAAAAATCCTTGAAGCTGCTGTGCATGAAGATCCATCGTTAAAACACGCTGCACACCAGCTGCCACAAGGATATTAGCAACTAATTTTGCAGTAATGGGAACACGTGGCTGATCTTTACGATCCTGGCGTGCATAACCAAAAAAAGGAATAACTGCTGTAATCCGATCTGCACTAGCTCGACGAGCTGCATCTACCATGATCAGCAGCTCCATAATATTTTGATTTGTCGGCGGACATGTCGGTTGAACGATAAAAACATCCTGACCACGAATATTATCATTAATTTTTACAAATGTTTCTCCGTCAGGAAAAGAGGTTACGGTAGCATCTGCGAGCTCTTGACCTAAATAAGCAGCAATATCTGAAGCAAGCTGAGGATGAGCAGTGCCAGTAAATAAACGTAATTTATGCTTCATGATCATGGGAATTTGGAATAGGGAAAAGAGATTTTAACCCGGATACTTCATACTATAGTTCAATTACTTTAAAATTACATGAAAGAACGCAGCAATTATTAGAAAGAGCGAGGCCCAGCATGAATATTTCATACTGATCGTGGAGAGGCGGCTGCATCAGATTTTCTGTTTCCATTTCCGTTTTTTTGATTCTATTACTCCCAACTAAAATAATTCCTCTGTTGACTCTCCCCACATTAATGAGAGCCAGTTGGGGACAAGGATAAAGGTATTGTTGGCTGTAACGTTACTTGCTCTAAACGGCGCAAGTAAGCTTTTTGAAGGAGGTCACACCGCTCACTAATAGAGGGATCCTTTTTTTTCATTCTTGCAAAAAGTAATTCGTAATAAGAACGCAATGCTTGACGCTTGCCTTCATCAGTTGTTGCATGATCTGCCTTCTCTTTTAGTGCGCTCACCTCAGGCTCTTTCTCAACTTCTGTTCGTACTTCATAATACCGTACTTTTAATTCCTGTTTTTTTTTCTCAATACTTTCGGTAGAAGGGAGCTCTGATGGAGAGGTGGATGCCTGCTCTTGTTCATTGGAAGAGGAAGCTGCAGGAACGTTGAGATCGTTATTAGGACTGGTCGGAGAGCTTTCTGGAGATGGAACCATCGAAGGATCGGTCGGGGTCATCGACGATGAGGTCTCTGGAGATGGTTGAGGAGAAGGTTCTAAAGAAGGAGTAGGAGAGGATGATGGAGTCCCTCCTAGGGGTGTTGCAGCTTGAGACATTGCTCCATCTTTAATCTTATCCGAGTTATTATTAGATTCCGATGGAGAGGGAGCAGGAACATCAGGTGATGAGTATGGATTGGCTTCACTCATTGGGGGAGCTACTTTCGTATTAGGAGTCTCTTCTGCGAATAGGAAACTCATTATGGCTACAGAAAAAAATACCCAAAGAATAAATCGAGATAAAGCAATCATGAGATTAAAATGTTATGCAGGGCTGAGAGAAGATCATCAATAACGCAATGGGATATTATAATAAGAGTGGTAGCATTTACAAGGCTTAGATTACAAAGGGATAAGCTTCTGTTCATTCTTAGTATCTTTAATCATCCACCCGTGTGCTTGAATAGCTTCACGGAGTCGATCACTTTCAATCCAATTTTTAGAATCTCTCGCTTCCTGTCGTAAACTAATAAGCTGTTGGACCTCCTTTGGAATTTCTTCATTAAGAGAATCAAGTGTTACGGCTAAAATACTGTCTACCCGATTCCACCAAACCAAAAGTGCTATTACCTCTTCACCTGAGAGTGCCTTATGATCCAGAAGACGATGTGATTCACGAATAACATCAAATAGTACGGCTAGAGCAGCAGAGATGTTTAAATCATCATCAAGTGCAATAAAAAAGTCTTCAAGCCTCACAGAGCCACAATTTTCTAATAAGGGGTGGGCTGAAGTAGAAGTATTACGAGTAAAATCTTCCAAACGCCTCTTCCACTCATCAATACGATAAAGAGAGTGACGTGCTGCTTCTAGTCCCTCCATGGTAAAATTGAGCGGCATCCGATAATGCACACTCAACAACACATAACGGATTTCACGCCCATTCCAGCCACTCTCTAGCAGCTCGCGTACGGTATAGAAGTTTCCGGCAGATTTTGCCATCTTCATCCCATCAACCATAAGATGCGCACAGTGCATCCAAAGCCGAACAAATGTTTGCCCGCTCACACATTCACATTGAGCAATTTCTGCTTCGTGATGGGGGAACATATTATCGATCCCTCCGCAATGTATATCAATGGTATCACCTAACAGGCGCGTCGCCATAGCACTGCATTCAATATGCCAACCAGGACGTCCTCGTCCCCAAGGGCTCTCCCAGGCAACATCTCCATCTTCTTCATTCCATGCTTTCCAAAGAGCAAAATCAGCAATTTCCTCTTTGGTATATTCGTCATTTTTAATGCGCACCGAAGTGCGTTGAGCATCAAGATCAACATGAGCTAATTGTCCGTAGCGAGGAAAAGAAGCGATTCTAAAATAAACTGAGTGATCCTCTGCTTGGTAAGCATGCCCCTTCTCAACAAGTGTTTGAATCATGACAACCATTGCTTCGATATTTTCTGGGTCCGTAGCTGCTGGATAGCTATTAGCAGGTCGCAAACGGAGCGCTACACAATCTTCAAAAAAAGCCTTTTTATAACGTGCTGTGTACTCCTGCAAAGGAACCTTCTGTGTGCGTGCTCCTCTTATTGTTTTATCATCCACATCGGTCAAATTCATTACTCGGTTTACGATATTACCTCGAGCTTCTAAATGACGCTGTAAGAGGTCCTCAAAAACATAAGCACGAAAATTCCCAATATGTGCATGGTCATATATCGTCGGACCACAGGTATAGAGTCGAATGATTTCTCCGGGAGTGAAGCGTTCCTGCTGACGTGTGAGGGTGTTATAGAAGTGAAACATAGGAAATTTTACAATATCGGATCTAGATCTTCCTTCATTTCTAGCGATGCTGTTGCTAAAGCCGCAATTCCTTCACCACGGCCAAGTGCCCCAAGACCCTCATTAGTAGTGGCTTTGAGGCCTACTGCAGTGATTGAGATATTCAATGCCTCTGCCAGGGCAGATCGCATTGCCTCAACGTAAGACGAAATCTTCGGTTCCTCAGCAATAACAGTAGCATCGATATTGATGATTTTTCCACCTTCTGAGTGAATGACCTCTGCTGCTTTTTTTAAAATAACAAGGCTCGAAATATTTTTAATGCTGGGATCTGTATTAGGAAAATAGGTACCAATATCACGCTTCCCAGCAGCTCCAAGAAGGGCATCAGCAATAGCATGGGCCAAGACATCTGCATCGGAGTGGCCGGCAAGACCTTTGCCTTGAGGATGAGCAATCGTGATTCCTCCCAGAACGAGAGGACGACCTATTTCAAAAGGATGAATATCGTAACCAATTCCAGTGCGTGTCATTTGTTTAAAGTCAAAATAGAGAAGGTGTGTCAATGGCAGATATTTTCTGCAACCTATTGTCCCTCTTCCAATGGTTTTGTTAACAGTGTCATGGGCAAACTCCCACTCGCTGCTACAATGGAATATTTATCGGATTCAGTACTATGTGGTTTTAAATGAACAATACCACCTGCCATTTGAACCATTAAAGCTCCTGCCGCAATATCCCAGAGACTTATTTGTCCTTCAATATAGGCATCGAGTCGACCACAAGCAACATAGGCAATATCGAGTGTAGCACTTCCCATCATACGGCATTTATGCGCAGAATGAAGAAGTTCAATAAAATGAGGGAGTGTCTTTTCCATAGTGGCTACACTTTTTGACATTCCTACAGAAAGAACAGCTTCACTTAATTGAGATCGTTTACTCACGACAATAGGATGATTGTTCATCAGCACAGAGCCTCCTATACTTGCTTCCCATAACTCCTTTCTAATCGGATCATAGATGACACCCACAATCGTTTCCTCATTCCGTTGAAGTGCGATGGAGATAGCAAAATGGGGTATTCCATAAAAAAAATTCACAGTGCCATCAATAGGATCAATAACCCATCTATACTCTGCATTGGGATCACCACTGATTGATTCTTCACCATAAATAGCAAAATCAGGGAAAGAATCCTTTAGTTTTTTTTCAATCAACTCTTGAGAGCGTCGATCTAATTCCAACTTGATATCATGAGCCTCACGATGATCTACAATAAGCTCTTGTTGATTTTTAAGAGCATTTTCACGAAGCAGCTCTCCTGCAGCTAGAGCTGCCTCCCGAGCACTATAAAGTTGTTTTTGATAGGAATTTTTCATAGAAAAAAAATTGGGAAAAGCGGTTTCACGCTTCTCCCAATCTTTGGATTTTTAAAGGATGCACTAGATCAAAGAGTTTTATTTCTTTTTTTTAGCAACAACTTTCTTTTTAACTGGAGCTTTTGCTTTAGCTGGAGCTTTTGCTTTAGCTGGAGCTTTTGCTTTCGGCTTTGCTTTTACTGAAGCTTTCGCTTTAGCTGGAGCTTTCGATTTAACGGGAGCTTTTGCTTTTACTGGAGCTTTAACGGGAGCTTTTGCTTTGGGCTTTGCTTTTACTGGAGCTTTCGATTTAACTTTTGCTTTGACAGCTGTTTTTTTTATAGGCATGAAATTCACCCCTTTCGTTTCGCAGGTGCGAGATGGTGAGAAGCATAAGAATAAAATCTCATGAATTGTGCAAGTCCCTTGTCACTTAAAAAGCATTTTTTTATGTTATTTTAAAAAATGGATGATGTGAAAATGGAAGTGTTATATTTTTTGTAGGAGTATATTTTCAACATGATGAACGATAACATCAGATTCTATAAGCCTTCCAGGGCCTTCATATCCACAAGCTAACAATCCTGAACTCGGTCCAATAAATACGACACCACGCGAGCGCAACGTTTTTACATTTTCACATGTTGCGGGATGTTCCCACATTTTTCCGTTCATTGCAGGAGCAATAAGTATTGGAGCACGCGTTGCTAAAGCAACAGCACTGAGAGGATCATCAGCAAAACCATAGGCAAGACGTGCTAGTGTACTCGCCGTTGCGGGAGCAATCAAAAGTAAATCAGCTTTATCTGCTAATCCTATATGACTACAGGGAGATCCAGGCTTTTCTTCTGAAAAGCTTTCTAATACGGGATTGCATGAAAGTGTTTGTAATGTCAGCGACGTGATAAAATTCTTAGCCTCTGCAGACATAATCACAAAAATAGAATGTCCACGCTGGCGTAATTGGCTTATTAGTTCAGCTGATTTATACGCAGCGATAGAACCTGTAACTCCCACGATGATGGTCTTTCCACCCTTGCTTGGTAACGAATCTCCTTTTTTATTGTCTGCTTGTTGGTCCATAAGAAAAAATACATTTCTGCTTGAGTAGAAAATTTACCCTAATTTTAAATCCTATTTTTAAATTCCCTTCTCAATGAGAGGTGGAAAACTTAGGAACCAAGGAAAATCTTCGACTCTGATAGCGTTCTGCACGCATCACTGCCCGAAATTTTTCAATATTTTCTTCCATCGATCCGCTAATGATCGTGTAGCGGTAATCGCGCCAACACTCCATTTCACGAGCAGCATTAGTAAGACGTAGTTCAACCTCCGCAGCGCTCTCTGTACCGCGCCGCTCCAGACGACGCCTTAATTCTTCAAGGTCAGGAGGCATGATGAAAACATCAGCAAGTGCATGTTGAATAATCGGATCCTGATTAGCTCGAATAGCTCCAGCACCATGCGTATCAATATCAATGAGAACATCAATACCACGCTGTAATTGTTCTGTAACTGGCTTTTTTAAGGTTCCATAGCAATGGCCATGCACCTTTGCATATTCTAGAAAAGCATCCTCAGTAATTTTTTTTTCGAACTCTTCCTGAGAGAGGAAATAATAATCTTCACCCTCTATTTCTCCTGGCCTTGGTAATCGGGTTGTACAAGAAACAGAATACACAAAATCTGGTTTTTGACGTAGTGCTGTGCAGAGCGTTGTTTTTCCTGCACCTGATGGAGCTGAAATGACAAAGAGAATCCCAGAACGTTGAAAATGATCTCTGGTATTAGAAGGAATTTGTTCCATGATGAAGCTATTCAAGATTGGCTAGTTGTTCACGGATTTTATCAATTTCTGATTTAGATTGAACAACCCACCGTGATATTTCGGCATCGTTTGCTTTATTAGCGAGCGTGTTAAATTCACGGAACATTTCTTGTGCTAGATAGTCAAGCGTTCGCGCTTCTCCCCTTTGTGTCAATAATTCACGACATTGAAGGAGATGGCTTTGAAGTCGAATCACCTCTTCATTAATATCACTTCGTTCTGAAAAAAAAATGAGTTCTCGTAAAAGTGAGGGATCTTCCTTGGATATTGGTACATTGAGTTCAGCGAGGCGAGCCATGAGTTGATTGCGACGATTATTAAAAAGTTCTGGAGAACGCTTTTGAATTTTTTTGGTAATCTCAACTAAAAGAGAAATATGTTTTTTTAAATCTGTTACTAAATTTTTTCCCTCCCTCGTTCTCATTGTAAGGTGAGACTCGAGTGCCTTCTTTAAGGCTATTTGAAGGGGTTTCCAAACGGTGACCAAATCGATGTTTTCAAGGGCTTCATGACGTAATACCCCAGGTACTAATAACATTGCTTCAAGAGTAATTGGTCCTGAAAATTTGAAAGTATTCTGGAGATGCTGAAATTCTTTGATCACATTCTTAACCACCACAGGATCAATAATAGAAACGGGGTTCTTCGATCTAGTAATTATTTCATTTGTAATGGCGACATGGATACGACCCCTGTTGATTTTTTTTTGGACTTCCTCTCTGACTCTTGGTTCCAGTGACGTCATTCCCCGTGGAAGCACCACAACAATTTCAAGACCCTTGCGATTTACTGAAGAACATTCTACGCAGTAACGGTATCCCTCACTCTCTGCCTTACCAGAACCAAATCCACTCATGCTTATCATTTTGAAAGGGTAGCTGGAATTCGTGATTTAGCAAGCAACGGAAGCACATGAGACCATGAATAAAAAAATTCCAAGTTGGACTCTCTGGCTCCTGATATTTCATACTGATTCGTCGCGAGGTGCCGCGAAGGCTGATGGAGCAAGGCGAGCGATGAAATCAGACGACGGCTCTATGTTTCATACTGCCCGAGGAGCAATTCGAAGCTGACGCAGTATCCATCTGGCTTCCCGGCTTCCGTAGTAGATCGGTATGAAATATCCGGGCTAAGTACAATTCACTTCAAATCAGCTTGGTCAAAAATACCTAATCCTCCGAATCCTAGATTATTACTAGATTCCTCAGCATCATTAAAAGAGGGTTGTTTATTAATAGTTGTTGGTTCTTCTACCTCCTGCTGACGAATCCAGAAAGGAAGTTCCGCAATCCACCCTTCGCAACGTTTTTCAGTAGAGAAATCTTTAGTAGGTTTTCCTAATAAAAGTGCTGCTGTTTCTTGTGAAAGAAAGGGTGTCGTTTCAAATGAGAGAAGAGGCTCCTCTAACGTTTCATCGAGATGCATCATCATTTTGTAGAAACCTAATTTTATCTTTGCAGTAAGTTGCAAGAGAGGCTTCCAGGGTTGGTTGGAAGAGAAGTGGATTCCTCCCTCTAAAAAATGCATTGGTCCTTGAGGTGATAATATCGAAAATTCGGAGAGCTCAAGAGAACCCTCAGGTGATGGGCAGGAGAGAGGACCATTTAAATGAAGATCGATTTTCTTAATACAAGAATTTATCGGAAAATTTCTTTTATCCGCAGGCGACGCATGTATATGGTTCTTTGTGTCACACTCAAGAATCACATCACTTTTCCAAGATGTAGAGTTAGGCAAAGGAGGGGAAATTGATTTAACGATGATTCCAGGTGGAAGAAAAAATGGGGTTAAGGTGAGTTGAGGCTTCCAATTTAGCCCGCATATTTCATTCTGATCGTGACGAGGAGGCGGCGAAGGCTGATGGGGCAAGGCGAGCGATGAAGTCTGACGACGGCTCGGTGTGTACACACTGCCCGAGGAAGACTTCGAAATCAATGCAGTATCCAGCTGGCTTCCCGGCTTCCGTAATAGATCGGGATGAAGTATGCGGGTTAGTTCAGTAATCGTAAGAGAGCCTGTTAGCTTTCCCCCTTGAGCACCTCCTTGAAGAAGAAGTGCTGCTCTCCCCTTGATTGCTGTATCCTCTTTTTGAAATAACAAAAGATCACCCCCCTGGAAGTGATATTCATGATGCAGATCTCTTAAGTTCCCAGTACTAAAGCCAAAGGCTTCAAGTTTTCCTTTTCCAAGAAAAGCAGACCCATTTTCTAAAGTGAATTTCTCTTTGCTTAATGAAATAGAGGCCTTGAGCCCTTGCAGTGGTGGAAGAATCGAACCAAGAGTACACTCCTCAGCTTTTACACTGAGGTGCCCTGCAAGTTCTGGAGCAGCAAGAGTCCCCTGAAGTTCTAGCTCTCCTTCAACAGTACCATGGAGAACATTTATTTGATTTGGAAAAAAATGACTCGTTAAAAAATCGATCGATGACTCGGGGAGCGATATACCAAGATGACACGATCCTCCTAAAGGCGCTAGTGGCCATGCATCTGGATTTTTTAGAGGTGTTCCTTCTTCAAGATGGATTAATCCCATCGGAAGGGTTCCATGCAATTGAGCTACATTCCCATTTTTACAGCCCAAGGAAGCATTGATACTTCCTTCTCCATTTTTGGATGTAAGTTCCAAGTGAAAGGGGGTATCACTGCTCGTATTTGTTCTCGTCCCACTGAGAGAAATTGCTGCAGAAGGCTCTTTCCACAATCCAGACGATCGTATACTTCCATTAAGGAAAAAATTTTCAATCGGTAGATCAGCAGCCTCAGTAAGTAAATCAGATGAAAAATGATGTAGTGCAAGATTGATCTCCATTGGCTTATTCCACTCAAAAATCGAGGAAAAGGGATCACCACCAAGAAGTCGTATTCCGTTAATGGGAAGAGTGATTGATCCAGAAAGGGTACTTTCTCCATTCTCTTGAAACGCTAGCTCCGTAAAATCAATAGTAGACGGAGAAAAGGAGAGAGAAGTAGATAAGAGTTTTTTTCCTGAATGGATCTTTAAGGTCGGGCAGTTCACTACTTCGGGAGCGTAAGAACCAATGGTATGAAATTCAAATGGTTGATTTCTTAGCGTTGCTTCCTGCACCCCCATATCAAAAGAGCCCTCCTGCTTCTGAGGAGTTCCCTTCCCTTTCCATTGGGCTTGAAAAACTCCTCCCTGAATATTTTTTAGACTAGAAAGATAGGTATATAAACCTTTTTGGATTCTTTCATTCCAAAAAGCCGTTGAATCACTTTCACTATCAATCCACTTTTCAAAATGTTTCCATTTCTCAAAAAAATTCCAACACTTTATCGTCCCCTCTGCCTCGTAGTAGTAGGGCCAGCTATTTCCTATTGATCCTGAAAGCTGCAGATGACTGTTTCCATTCCACAAATCAAGATTAGAGAGGATTGTTGTCTCTCCATGAAATAACAAGGTTGAATCAATAACGTTGATGGGAAGTCCATAAAAAGACATGTCTGCTCCCTGCAAGTGAAGATACCCTTCGGCACGATTTGCACCACCAATGATATCTCCATCTATAAAAATTTTCCCATTGATATCGTTCGAAGTTGTTCCCAGGAGATCAAGGAGCTGCGAAGCATCAGTAATGGTGGCTTTGAGTTTACAATGAAAGGGGGCTTCTCCGATTTTAAACCAATCCTCAGGAAGTGACATTTCACCAACAGCATTCAGTCGATTCTCTTGTTGTTTGAGTTGAAAGTCGGTAACAGAAATTTTTCGACCAATCAAATTAGAAGCAATTGAAAGAGAGGCCCATTCCTTTTTCTTAAAACGAAAATGATCGACAAGTATCCTAAGCGAGGCCTCTGAATCGATGGGGTGCAAAGGGGACCCGCGAAAAACAAGACGCCCTTCTCTTAAATTACCTGATATTTTCTTTTTTAATCCAAGAAACTTAGAGAGCCGTTCCATCGATAATTGCTCTCCAAAGAGTGCTCCTTCGAGCAAAGGACTAGAATCTTTTTTTCTAAGGCAACCATCAGCACGCAGTAGACCGTTGAAAATAGTAGTTACAAATCCTAACTCCAGTCGATCTGGATGAACTGTTAATTGTAGGTGATGAAGATGAATATCCTTGGCAAGCAAAAGATCCTTAATCGTGAGTGTTTTTCCATCCCAAGTAGCATCACAATGTGCTTTTGCGAGTTGACACTTCATGGTTCCTACCTCACACAGAACCGACTCGTAGGCAATATTGCCAGAGCCTTTTTTGGGAAGAAAACAAGAAAAATGTTCAATGTTGTAACGCTCTTTTTCTGTAATACAGAGGAGTGAGAGATCCTGTGCAATAATTGACTCAGGAAGTTTAGTTATTTTTTTTTGTAACAGCTGCTGGAGTGATGCTGCTTGCATCTCTAGAAAAGAGGGCTCTTTTCGAGGATCTAATGTCTGTCGAAAATCAATGATTCCTTTTCCTTTAGAGAGTTCAATTTTTTGAATAAAAAGATGATCTCCGAAAATTATTCTCCATA
>JAIPKF010000015.1 GCA_021733705.1 Chthoniobacterales bacterium | reverse complement strand
AGCGCGTTTATGAAATTCCAGAAATGAGTCGTGCCGCCAAAGGACGTTCTATTGCCAATATACTCAATCTTCAGCCTGGAGAGCAGATTGCAGCAACATTGCGTGTTCAATCTAAAAACAGTGGTGGTGTTGGAGCTGTCGATACAACTTGGGATCCTCAACTTCATATCTTCTTTGTGAGTCGCAGTGGTATTGTTAAAAAATCGAACTTAGCCGATTTTGCTAACATCCGAAAAGGAGGAATTATTGCCATTCAAATTGAAGAAGGTGATGAGCTCATTGATGCCGTTCAAACAAATGGTCATGATGAAGTCGTGCTTGTGACCAAGCAGGGACAAAGTATTCGATTTAGTGAGGAAGAGCTCCGGGATCAAGGACGTAAAACGGTAGGTGTTTGGGGAATTCGTCTTGCTCCAGAGGATGCTGTGGTAGCCATTGCTGTTGTAACACCACAAGCCACACTCCTTGTAGCTGGAGAGCAAGGAATTGGCAAGCGCACCTCCTTCGATCACTACCGTAAGCAATCACGCGGTGGTAAAGGAATCATTACTATGAAAACGGGCGAAAAAACCGGCGTTGTAGTTGGAGCTTTAGCAGTGACTGATCGGGATGAAATCATGCTCATCACTTCGGGAGGACAAATGGTGCGGACACGTGTCGGAGAGATCCGAGAAGTCGGTCGTAATACCATGGGGGTTAAATTAATCAATCTTCCTAAAAAAGAAAAACTTCAAGCTATCGCTCCTGTAGTGAGTGAAGAAGAAGAGGCTCCTTTGACATAGACCGCCTATTTCATACCAATCACCTACGGAAGCCGGGAAGCCAGATGGATGCTGCGTTAGACTCACATTTTGATTTGGACAGTATGTTCACATACAGCCCGGCATCAAAATGCTCGTCTGCCTTACCCCATCAGCCTTCGCGATCTCCTCGCGACGAACCAGTATGAAATATGCGGGTTAACTGCCTCCTCGTCACGATCAGTATGAAATAAGCGGGCTAATTTAGTTGAAACTTTTTTTTGAAACGAAGATGATCTCGAGGCTCACTTATCGGCCAAAACGCACCTTGAGGTGGTCTCTTAAAATTTTCTCCCATGTTCCATTGGATTCTAAAACACATCATCGGTTCTAAAAATCAACGCGATATTCGGCGGATGCAGCCAGTAGTAGAACGCATCAATAGACTAGAAGAAGGATTTCAAACACTCTCAGAGGAAGCCCTCCGCGAGAAAACAGCTGCTTGGAAAGAAGAGCTTTCAGCCATTCAAGATTCTGAAAAATTAAAAGAGCGACTCGAAGAGCTCCTTCCAGAGGCTTTTGCTATGGTCAAAAATGCAGCGCGTCGTCTTTGTGAAAAGAGATTCATGGTATGTGATCATGAGTTTCATTGGAACATGATTCCCTTTGATGTGCAGCTGGTCGGAGGGATAGTGCTCCACCATGGACAGATTGCTGAAATGGCAACAGGAGAGGGAAAGACCTTAGTCGCGACCTTGCCGATTTATCTCAATGCACTCACCGGGCGTGGAGTCCATCTGATCACGGTCAATGACTACCTCTCACGGCGTGATGCAGAGTGCATGGGGCAGCTCTATCGATTTTTAGGACTCACCACGGGAATCATTCAACATGATCAATCTCCGGAAGAGCGCCGTGCTCAGTACGAATGTGACATCACCTATGGAACCAACAGTGAGTTTGGATTTGATTATCTCCGTGATAATGGAATGGCCACCAGCCGTGGTCAGCAAGTGCAGCGGGGGCACTACTTTGCTATTGTTGATGAAGTGGACTCTATCTTAATTGATGAAGCTCGTACTCCGCTCATTATCAGTGGTCCAGCAACGATCTCCACCCACCAGTATGATCACCTCAAGCCGCTCATTGCTGATCTTGTGAGAAAACAGTCGATGCTCTGCACGCGCTTGGTCAATGAAGCCAAAGAGCTCGAACAACAAGATAAAAAGGAGCAAGCAGGACTCTTGTTATTCAAAGTCAAGCTGGGACAACCGCGCAATAAGGGATTATTGAAATCGATGGAGGATCCAGAAATTCGTAAGCTCATCGATAAAGCAGAGCTCTCGTTTTATCAAGAGACCTCCAAAGATGCCCTTGTTGCACTTAAAGAGGAACTCTACTTCTCCATTGATGAACGCCAGCAAGAAGCTGATCTTACCGAACTAGGGCGTCTTTTTCTTAATCCTGACGATCCTAATGCCTTTGTGCTCCCTGATCTTCTCACTCAATTTGCCGATATTGATTCTGATTCTACTTTAGATGAGAATGAAAAAAACAAACGGAAGCAGGGGGCTCAGCAGTATTGTGATGTTCAAGCAGAGCGGATGCACAACATTGCACAGCTTTTAAAAGCATACTGCCTCTATGAGCAGGATGTGGAGTATGTCGTTGAAGAAAACAAAGTCATCATTGTTGATACCTTCACAGGAAGAAAAATGCCAGGTCGCCGCTGGAGTGATGGTCTACATCAAGCAGTTGAGGCTAAGGAGGGAGTTCAGATTGATCGAGAGACTCAGACACTAGCAACCATCACCATTCAAAATTATTTTCGACTTTACGAAAAATTAGCTGGT
The DNA here is from genome assembly GCA_021733705.1 of Chthoniobacterales bacterium. Lineage (GTDB taxonomy): Bacteria > Verrucomicrobiota > Verrucomicrobiia > Chthoniobacterales > UBA6821 > CAIWMF01. Next base: position 13,616 of record JAIPKF010000015.1, on the reverse strand, counting down.
ATGACCGGAACGGCAGAAACCGAGGCTCACGAGTTTCATGATATCTATGGTCTCGATGTGACCGTTATTCCTACGAACAAGCCGGTCCGGCGTATCGATAACAATGATCGTATTTTTAAAACACGACGTGAAAAATATTCTGCTGTCATTGCCGAGATTGCAGCAGCCCACCATCGGGGTCAACCGGTGCTTGTCGGAACAGCAAGTGTCGAGGCCTCCGAGCTGATGAGTCGCATGCTCAAGCGGGAAAAAATTCCCCATACCGTCCTTAATGCCAAATTTCATATGCAAGAGGCTGAAATTATCGCTCGCGCAGGACTCCGGGGAGCCGTCACGATCTCCACGAACATGGCAGGTCGAGGAACCGATATTAAGCTTGGGGAAGGGGTCTTAGAAACTGGGGGGCTTTTTGTTTTAGGAACCGAACGCCACGAATCGCGTCGTATCGATCGTCAGTTACGAGGTCGCTGTGCTCGTCAAGGGGATCCGGGACTCTCCCGTTTTTACATTAGCTTTGAAGATGATCTCATGCGTAACTTTGGAGCCAGTGACCGGATGACCAAAATCATGGAGAGCTTCGGCATTAAAGAGGGGGAGGAACTCGAGCATCCATGGCTTAACAAGAGCGTAGAGACTGCCCAAAAACGGGTTGAAGAGCGCAACTATCAGATGCGTCGACGCACCTTGGAATTCGATGATGTAATGAATCAGCAGCGGGGAGTCATCTATGGCTATCGCAATGAAGTGATGGATTGTGCTCATCCTCGTGACATGATTGATGAAGTCATCGATGAGGTAGTACCAAAAAAAGTGGCTTCATTTTTGGAGACCCATGGGGAGGAGCCCGATGTGGTTGGCCTCTTACATTGGGTTAATACGACCTTTCCATTGGGAATGACCGAAGAGAAAGCCGCTTTTTCCAAACGTAGTCTGGAAGAAAATAGCACCTTTTTGATTACGACCTTAAAAAATACCTATGAGAAAAAAGCAGCCCTCGAGTTAGCTGAGGCTCGAATCAGCCTGGAGCGCTATGTCATTCTCAATGCCATTGATCGACTCTGGCAAGAACACCTCTATGCGATGGATGGGTTGCGCGAAGCGGTCTACTTACGCGCTTATGGACAAAAAGATCCTCTCATGGAGTACAAAACAGAGGCCTATGCGATGTTTGTCGAGCTCATGCAACAGATCAAAGAAGAGGTCCTAAGTAATCTCTTCCGTAGCACCACAAACCTCCAGGCCTTTGAAGCACTACTCTCGAGCATGCCTCAGCATCTCATCCACCAAAATACCCAGGAGCAAAAGCATCCTGCTCCCCACTCCTCCCACCATGAGGAGCAAGAGCAGACCTTCCATCTCCCTATCCAACGAGATCTCCCCAAAGTCGGACGCAATGACCCTTGCCCCTGCGGGAGCGAAAAAAAATTCAAGCTCTGCTGCGGGAAGGGGTAACCCGGATATTTGATGCCGATCACCTGCAAAGACTGGAAAGCAAGAGTGGATGATGTTCCCCAGCTCGAAGTCTTTCTCAAGTAGTGTGTACACACAAAGCTATCGTCAGACTTCATCACCCTTCTGGGTTCTGGGAGATTTTTCTCCCGGTCATGAAATCGTGGAACTGCTAAGGCCGGTAGTCGTGCTTGCAAATCATGATGGTGAGATGCGGAAGATTTTGCTGAATGGTGTTAGGGTGGCTTTGGGAAATATCCAGGTTATAACATGGAGAGTGTTTAATGCAAAGCATTCTCTGCGAGTTGGCATGTATAATTAATCGGCCCCGATGTGATAGAAAGCTTGCCATCATTATCGAAATGACAGGTGAGATCGTAATCGAAGGTGACAAGGCTTTTTTTATCGTCTAGTTCTATGAATTTGGGCTCTGTGAGCGAATTTGTTACAAACATAGATGGTTTCTGCTCAATCTTCATGCCAATCACCACATCTCCTTTCGGAGATTTTGAAAAAGTATAAGAATCATTGAAACCTCCAAGAGGTTGGCCAACTCCATGGTTTTTTAGTTGCAAGGGGCTATCAGAATTAGTAGATAGCAGTTCTCGGAGTGGAGCAAAAGCAACCTGTTGATTTGCAATTTTAGAAATAGCGAGAGCTTTGGCATTATCTCCCACAAATTGAGAGAACTCTTTAATGGCAGTTCTCTTCATGCTTTCAAGCTGATTTTCATCATCAGTCCCCGTACTACGATCATAGAGTGGTTTAGGTTGTCCATCTTCAGATTGCACAAAGTAATTAGTTCGATTTATATCAATGTAAAATTGTTCTGAAATGTCGGGAGGATTATCTTTTCCTTTATCCGGATCCCATTTATAAACGGTATTAGCTGTTAAGTTGGGGGTGTCTCTCTCTGGAGCATTGAGTTTTTCTACAAACTTGATTTGGATGTTAGCTGGCATGAGACGTATCGGCCAATAAGCCTGTTGAGATTTAATCAATTCTAGATTGCCATATTCCATATTGATGTTTTGGACATTGCTGCTGATTTTGGGAGTATAACGATAGGTAAAGCTACAGGATCGTTCGAACTGCTGGAAATCGTTAGGAATATTGCTATTTTCAAAAGAACCGCCATTATTATGTCTAAAAGAAATAAGCTGTTGATCAACTTGATCATAACCTGCTTGAAATTGTATTTTTGATAAGAGGGCCCTTCCTGAATGAAATTGAAAATCAATCGAAGTAGGACTATCATCTGGAATAACAATCTCATAACAATCAATGTCTCCAGGAATAAGCGGTGTAGCCACACCAAATGATGGCAAACCATCACCAGCACTGGCACTACCAGCAGGAGTTCCTTGAGCCGTTTTTTCACAACTACAAAGCGTGATCATTTCTTTGATTTGGTCATCAGAGATCTCAAGCGGAGGAGTTTTGGTCAAAGCTAATTTCTGAAGAGCTTCTTTAAAAATTTGAAGGTTCTCCTCAGATTGTGATCCCGTTAAAGGAAGAATTTGCCCATTCACCTTGACTCGGATTCGGTCAAACTGAATCGACTCTGGATTATTTTTATTAACAAAATTTACTATTGCTTGGCAGCTTGGTTGACTCCATTCCTCCCCCTCAGCCTTTTTGATAAGGCTTTGTAGTTCAGTTTGAATTTGATTAAGATCATTGCGGAGGTCTTCTTCATTCTGGGACAGTCCGGGTATTTTTTCTTCAAGCTGGGCTATTTGTTTTTGGAGGTTGGATATCTTTCCACGCAGTTCTCCTATTTTAGCATCTTTTTCAACTTGTTTTGGAATGGCATCTTTGAGGCTAACATAGCTCACGATTGGTTCACTTGAGCGCTTCTGGAGCTGCTCTAATTCATTTTGAGCGTTTTGTAACTCTTTCTGCAAAGCAGTCAATTTTTCCTTTGTTTCTCTAAGGTTTGTTTGGGTGCTTAGAAGACTTCCCCTCTTCGAGATGATGAAAGAGTCTGCTTCAGTAACAGCTGCTAACCTGTAGGGAAGCCATGTGTTATAATTCTGAAAAGATGTTTTTTTTTCAATCAGAGCCGTCTGTTTTGCTGTAATGACTTCTTTTAGTTCATCTAGGATAAGCGGAGTTCCTGAACTGTCCGATGCTTGACTGCTCAACTCTTCATCTGTCTTGGAATAAGGAAGCAGGGCGTTATGTTTTGTCTCCGCTTCTTCAAGTTGTATTGTAAGAAGTTTCAACGTATCGTTGATTGCCGGGCGATCAGCTTGAGCTAGAGAAGGATCTTTTAACAGCTTCTCCAAATCAGTAAATTGGCTCTTATACAATTCGATCTCTTCGGAAAGTTGATTTTTGGTGGTCGCTAACGCCAAACGCGTTTCCGTTGATAAGCCATTCAAAGAATTAAGTTGACTTGCTAGCTCGGTATATTTTCCAATTTCTTCTTCAATTACTACAAGTCGTTGTTCTAAATATTCTTTGCAGGCGCTTGGTTTATACAATGCCTGTTCTAATAATTTCCCCCTATCCTCAGCTCCATAAAATTGTGCACATGCTGAAGGTATCGATCTCTCTAGATGCAGATCATCGATCATCATCTCCATCTCAGCTGTATTTTTCATCTCAGTTGTTAGGACAGTTTCCGTTTGAGCTGGGCCAGTTGATTCCTCATCCCGTCGTTTATATTGTTTGGAGACATTATCTGTAGAAGCTGTTTTTATTATGCCTTTATTAAATAGCTTTTCAGCATTTTTAGTCATATCAGAATCTGACTGAGCCATTCTACTAATAAACCTGCTCACTGCCGCAGCACATTGATAAAATGGCCAACTAATGGTGCTACCTAACGATTTGAGACATGATGACGTAAATCTTCCAATAGATGAGGCACATGCAGAGAGATCTGGAAATTTAGAAAACCAAGAGGAAGGCTCTGAAGGTGATGTGGACTTGCTAGAAACCTGATTTGAATCTTTTCCACGTAACTGATCTGTCTTAAGATTATTCGATTCAAGATTATTCGATCCGGGTGAGCTATTAATTGAGTTAATCATAAAATAATACTGCTCCTTAGTGTTTCTGCTAAGCCAACGAAGTTTTTTAAATGCTCGTCGAGAAGGTCGACGGGAGCATGATTGCTTTCTATGGTGGGTAGGGAAAAGCTACTTATTAAAAAAAGCTGGAACCCATCTGGGGGGATTTCAAGTCGTGCATCAGAGGTTCTGTGATAGGTAAACATGAGACGGAGTAAATCAAAAAGATGATTGCTTCCTGTCATATCGATTCCTGGAAAAAGCTCGCAGTAGATCCAAAGTTTACTTTCTTGTGGGTCGTCTTGGAAATCGACTCCAAAAGATTCCTTCAGATTTAATCGTATAGTTCCCTCATCTCCTAGGTCGAGTGTTGAGCCTAGACCTATCTTGGATCCAAAGGCTTTCAATAAATCAGAGATCTCGGTTTTCATGAATCGTTGAAGTATAATCCTTAAAACGTGAATGAAAACAGAAAAACTGATGCAATATTCGAGCTAGCATTGATCCGATATTTCCGCTATACCGTTTCTCCCTATGACTAGAGAGGCACGAAGAAACCAAGATCTCAGAGGAGCAACCACCGCATTCTCCCTTCTGCCTCCAGATGATTTTTATCCCTTAATCGAGCTACGGCATAGTGATCCTCATCGTTTGCTGGGGATCCATGTAATAGATGAAACAAGGGCCATCGTTCGGGTCTGGTATCCAGGGGCTCTCTCAGTAACCCTCAAGCCACTCTCCAAGGGGGTCACGGAGTTTGCTTCTCTTGCTTTAGGGCAAGTCAATCCAGGAGGCCTCTTTGAATCCCTTGTAGAAAGGGACTTTGTGGAGACCATCGAAGGTAAAGCAATCTCCTATGAGCTTGAGGTGATCACCACTTCTCAAAAAATCATTGTACGTGACCCCTATGCTTTTACTCCTCAGATGGGTGATCTCGATCTTTACTTGTTTTCAGAGGGAAGGCATCCTGAGGCCTATCGTCATCTAGGAGCTCACCCGCGTGTGATCGAGGGAGTCGCCGGAACGCTCTTTGCCCTCTGGGCCCCCAATGCCCAGCGTGTGAGCGTTGTGGGAGATTTTAATCAATGGGATGGGCGTTTCCATATGATGCGCCGTCTTGGCCCCTCTGGTGTCTGGGAGATTTTTTTGCCTGGAGTGAAGGAGGGGGATCATTACAAATATGAACTTCGTGGTCCCCAGGGAGATCTTTTTCTAAAGACTGATCCGTATGGATTTTTTGCTCAGCATGACTTACGCACGGCCTGTATCGTCTATGATTTGAGTCGCTATAAGTGGAGTGATCATCAATGGATGAGCGCTCGAACTGCTCAGAATCACTATGGCAAACCACTCTCTATTTATGAAGTCCACCTTGGTTCATGGTGCCGTGTTCCCGAGGAGCATGATCGTCCTCTCAGCTACCGTGAGCTTGCGGACAAGCTGGTGACCTATGTTCTTGAAATGGGATTTACTCATGTCGAACTCATGCCGGTGATGGAGCATCCCTTTGATGGATCATGGGGATATCAAGTGGTCAATTTTTTTGCCCCAAGTAGTCGTTTTGGAAAGCCAGATGATTTCCGCTATCTTGTCGATCGATTACACCAAGCAGGGATAGGGGTTCTACTTGATTGGGTTCCGGGACACTTCCCACGAGATGCTCATGGGCTCTGGCGCTATGATGGAACAGCGCTCTATGAACATGAAGATCCCAGGATGGGAGAGCATCATGATTGGGGGACACTCATTTTTAATTATGGTCGCAAGGAGGTGAGGAATTTTCTTATCGCTAATGCCCTCTACTGGCTTGCCGAATATCATATCGACGGACTTCGTATGGATGCGGTGGCCTCCATGCTCTACCTCGATTACTCTAGAAAGGAGGGAGAATGGATTCCTAATCAGTATGGGGGTCGTGAGAATCTCGATGCAGTAAGTTTTATTAAAGAGTGTAATGAGCTCTGCTACTCCCGTCACCCTGGAATCATGATGATTGCTGAAGAATCGACTGCATGGCCCAACGTCTCTAAACCGACTTATGAAGGAGGTCTTGGCTTCGGTTTTAAATGGAATATGGGCTGGATGAATGATTCCCTGAGCTACATCAGCCATTCCCCGATTCACCGGAAGTATCATCAAGGCACTATTACTTTTTCTATGCTCTATGCCTATCACGAGCATTTTATCTTGGTCCTAAGTCATGATGAGGTGACTCATGGGAAGGGATCTCTCCTTTCTAAGATGCCAGAGGATGATTGGCAGAAGTTTGCCAATCTCCGACTTTTCTATGCATGGATGTGGGGGCATCCAGGAAAAAAATTACTCTTTCAAGGAGGAGAGTTTGCCCAACGTGATGAATGGAGCCATGAGCGTAGTCTCGACTGGCATTTGCTCGAGCACGAGTCGCATCGAGGTATTCAGCGCTTAGTACAGCGACTTAATGAGATTTATCGAACGGAGCCAGCACTTTTTCTTTTAGATGATTCCCATGTAGGATTTGAGTGGATCGATTTTCACGATGCTCAAAATAGTGTTTGGTCTTTTCTACGCAAAGCTCCTTCATCGGTAGTCGCCTCGCATGGCGAAAAAAATTCTGATCTTCTTATCATCGTCAATGCAACTCCTGTGGTGCGTCATCAATATCGAATAGGTGTTCCTATTGCCGGCTCCTATGAAGTGGTGCTCAATACCGATGATCAGTACTTCTGGGGAAGTGGCCTGAACTCTTCGCGTTTTCTTACATCAGAGCCGATGGGAGCTCATCGTTTTGGAAACTCCCTTGTCCTTGATCTTCCTTCGTTAAGTACCCTCTACCTGCGTGTCCCACAAAGGAGTATTTAGATTTCCATTTTTGAACCGTTGATGAAAAAAAAGAGTGCCTTCACCTTACTCGAATTACTTATTGTCATTTCGATCATTGCTATTATGGCCTCACTTGCGATGCCTCATATTCTCTCGGCATTGACAAAGGGGGAAATGATGCAAACAGCTAGTAATGCACGCCAGCTTTATTTAGCAACACAATCGATGGCAATCGATGCAATGACAAGCGGTGATACAACGGCAGCATGGCCAGGTGATATGAGTTCTCCAAGCTTTACGGCATGGGCCTCGGCTCTCTGCTCGAGTTATTTATCAAAAAGTGAATTTTGTAAGCTCTGTTCTGCCCCGGGGGTGATTGTTACTCAAGATCATTTCCCAACGAGTGCTAGTCAAACAGCATTTCGCATTTATGCTGTGAAAGAAGCGAGTGAAGGAAGTGATATTTTTCTCATTACACGCAATGCAACCCCACATGGAAATGGCTCAGATACTACGGTTACCTTGGATAGTTCTCTTAGACCTTATGGAAACAAAGGATGTGTCATCATGCATCGAGGAGGAGATGCCCTCTCTCTCATGCAAAATCAGCTGAAAAATAGTTACTCCGTGGGAACCCTTGGAAAGAATGCGGAGCTTTAACCCGGATATTTCACACTAAATCTATTACGGCTTTTGGAAAGCTCATCATTACTGCGTTGGTCTCGAATTGTGACTTGGGCGGTATGAAACATACAGCCCGGCATCACAATCCTTCGCCCGCCTTGTACTAATAAGCTTTGCACAGCGCCTCATGATGATTCAGTATGAAATATCCGGGTTAACCCGCATATCTCATACTGATTCTGCTGCGGCTTGCAAACACCTGTTGGGTACTGCGTCAGCTTCGAATTGCTCCTCGGGCAGTATGAAACATACAGCCCGGCATCGCAATCCATTACCTTCGTTGACTCGCTCGCTCCCGCTCGTTTCGCTCTTTCAGGGCTGCCTAAAGGCAGTCTCCACCGCGGTCTCCCGACCGCCGGTGGTATCTGCATCAGGATTCGCGGCGCCTCGCAACGAACCAGTATGAAATATGCGGGCTGTCTCAATTTTTGATTGCATCAGTAGTAGAATTCCAGATGTAGTGTTTGTTTTCTCCCTAGCCCCGTCATTCCCCCTAGTACTATCATGAGAACAATTAGTGTTTTGTTTCTTAGTTTCCTATTATCGTTACATCAGCTCCAAGCCTCCTCTCAAAAGGCCTCTTCTGTATCTGTCGAGCAATATTGTGCTTTCCTAAATACCTCTACGAGCAACTCTCTATCTAGCTTTCTAGCAACACTAGATCCGCATGAAATGGATGAACCAGAGTTATCGTATCATCCCAATGATCTCTATGATTCCAAAATGAATCATGAAGTAGTGCGTATGGGAGAGACTGGAGGTTATCTCTATGCAACTTGTTCGAACGAAAATCTGCAAAGTCTTGATATTAACTTCGTGAATAGAAATGAAGCTCTGCTCTATTGCCATTGGGAAAAAACTCATGGTCCCTTTTCTGTTTTTGGTGCAGAGGTAGCCTCTGTCGATCGATTGCTCTGCTCCAATCAAGTAAAGATGCGACTCGTCTTTGAGGAGTGCCAATCAGAGGGGATGTTAAAGAAAACAGATGTTGACTGGAGTGCTTCCAAAATTATCTTGAGTGCTCTCATAACAATTGGAACTATTTTTTCTGAGGGTCATTTTTCTCTGGAGGAGGCAAGAATAAATTCTCGTGAGAGATTGGAAGCGGCAGTGAGCAACGATCTAAGAATAGAAAGTCGTTGTCACAGTCACAAAGCGGTACTTGAAAGTTTAAAAGGTCATGATCCTGTATCGCGACTTTTAGCAGAGCATGAACTTCTTCATCATAAAAAAAGTTCTTCTTCCTCTCTCGACTCTGAAGATCTCTCCAAGGATCTTTTTGAAAAGGCAGCTGACCTAGAATCGCGATTGCAACGAGCTTCACAGGTAACATTATTAGGAGAGCTTGATCATACGCGATCTCATATTTTTAGCGGGCTGGGTCATTTAGTAAATTGTGGATTTAGTGGACTAAGCCCTATTCTTGATAATGGAAGACGTATTACGGCAGGAGGAATCATGGGGTACGGGCTAGGGGCCTCTATCACATTTCTTGGCCATGGTAATGCTTTTCTACTGATGAGTAATGGTGCTCTTGGGGCAACACTTGGAGCCCTTCCTTTTTTTCTTGGCAGCTTCTATCGTACCTATACTCAACGAATCCAATATTATCAGGTGCTCTCAGAGCATTGGAATAAAACAAAAGCCTCTTTTTCCTTAGCACCTCAATCCTTTTGTGATGCCTGGGATTTTAGGAAAAGAGAACAAAAGATAGTAGAAGTACGTCATAACTGTAGAACCTTTTATCAAGGGCTTTTAGATCAATACGACTCCGAGACAGAAGAGAATTCCACTCCTAAAAAAGAGAAACCTGATTGGGGACAGAGTCGTCTTTTTCTTGAGGCTCAAAGTCATGCTGTCATCAATGCTATTTCAGATAATAAGAGAACAGCTTTTGAAAAATTCATTCAGATAGGAGAAAAATTCTATGATCGAGAAATGATCCAACAGGTGATGCCTGATGAAGAGAGAGAAAAAATAGTTGATAACTTTCACGAAAAAAAAGATTCGATTTTAGCAGAGCTGCGTTCACTGCATGTTTCCATGCATCGGCAGTGGCAAAAAGAGAATGATAGGAAGGATCAACTCCTGGAGATGAACGATTCACATTTCCTAAAAAGTTCCCCCTCTGAGAAATTAGAATATATCAAGAATCATTATGAAGATTTAAAAAATCTTTCCTCTAATGAAGTGGAGAAAATAAAAGCGATCAGGGAAAAAGGTTTTTATAAAGATTTTTTACTAGCTTCTTCCTCATTAGCAGGTGAAGCAACACTGCTGGGATTAAAAACTGCGACCAAGTCGATTCTTGGTTTTCTTGTAGGATCCTTTATCGATAATGCTTTTCCCATCTCTTTTTCCAATGGTGATCTCTACCATCCCTTGATTACAGCTGATACCGTGGGTGTTTTATATGGAGCTTATTTTCTTTGTATCGATCTTTCTAACGGTAACAACATGATTCGTACCAGTGCTCAAAAAACTACCCAGGCCTATGCCCATTTATTGGAGGTATGGGGAAGGTCACAAAAAGAACTAGAGGCCCAAGAACAGCTAAGATTCAGAGAAGAAAAATTAGAAATTGCTCAAAAAAAGTTAGAACAATTCCAACAAGACCAACAAAGGAGAGAGGATCCTTTTTCTCCTGAGGACTACTGTTTTATTCCTAGGGAAAACTGGAGAACTTCGACAATGCCAAAAGTCCGAGAAAAAAAGGAAACTAAAGAAGAGTCCGACGAGACTAGATCAGAGTCCGACGACACATGCGTCAGAAAGCTCGATTTTGAAGAGGGGTCTTAACCCGGATATTTCACACTAAATCTATTACGGCTTGTGGAAAGCTCATCATTACTGCGTTGGTCTCGAATTATTATTGAAGTAGGCAGTAGGGACTCATACAGCCCGAGGAGCAATTCGAAGCTGACGCAGTATCCATCAGGTGTTCGCAAGCCGCAGCAGAATCAGTATGAAATATGCGGGTTAGACTCACATTTTGATTTGGACAGTATGTACACATACAGCCCGGCATCAAAATGCTCGTCTGCCTTACCCCATCAGCCTTCGCGATCTCCTCGTTACGATCAGTATGAAATATCGGGGCTAAAAGACAACAGTCTCACCTTCTCTCAAAATAGAAATGGAGTCTTGAAGCCCCTTCTTGAGTGCTGATTCCATAAGGCGTGTCGGAGGTTCATCGAGAGGCTCATAACCGAGCCGGAAGGTTCCGTAGTGCATTGGAATAAATCTTTTTGCTTTTAACTCTTGAAATGCTTTCAGAGCCTCTTCTGGGTTCATATGAGCATCCCGCCCGCTCAATGTATCATAGGCGCCAATAGGTAAGAGTGCGATATCTATGGAAGCTCGATCTCCTATTTCGCGAAAGCCTGAAAAGTATGCACTATCACCACAATGAAATACTGTTTTTCCGTTGTGTTGGATTAAAAAACCTCCAAATCCTCGATACTGATCATGAAGTAAACGTGCTCCCCAATGGCATGCAGGGGTCAATGTAATCGTGAGCCCATCATGTTCGAGTGTTTGCCATGGGGAGAGTTCATGAACCTGTTTAAATCCCAAATGGCTCACAAGATTACCAACATGCTCAGGAACAACAATGGGTTGATTTGAAGCAATGGCTCTTAACGTTTTTTTATCCAAGTGATCAAAATGAGCATGGGTTACTAAGACCAAATCGATAGCTGGTAAGGCTTCAAGCTCTAGCCCAGGGTTTCGAAGTCGTTTGATTATTTTTAACCATCGGGCCCAGTTGGGATCAATGAGGATAAAATGTTTGTGAGTCTGAATTAAAAAGGAGGCATGTCCAATCCATGTAATCCCAAATTGATCCGAGCGGAGTTGAGGAAAGCTTGGTTTGAGATGCGATCCTGAGCGCTTTTTAAAAAAAGAGGGAATGATGACCTTCGTTAAAAAATTTCGCTTATGCCATCCCTCTCCTAAGCGCATGTCTATTTGATAATCATCATGGGATTGGAATGACATAGAGGATTTGAATATGTCTCAAAGAGAGGTTTGAAATATCCAGTATGAAATCTTCTCGCTGGAAAAGTAATTTGACTCTGCGTGACTAGGTCAGTTTTTTTCTAAAACTTTTACACGATCAAAAAGTTTTCCTAGGTTATGAACATAAAAGTTATTTTTTTTCCATTGCTCTATTGGTTTGGCAGGACTCCCAATGACAACCACTCCAGGAGGTACATTTTTACTGAGGCCAGATTGAGCGCCAATGATAGCACGATCTCCAATTTCAATATGACCGCTGAGTCCAACCTGACCAGCTAATGTCACTCCAAGACCGGTACGTGTACTTCCTGAAATACCCACTTGAGAACAGATCATATTGTGAGGCCCAAGAACAACATTGTGGGCGATTTGCACAAGATTATCAATTTTTGTCCCATGGCCAATAAGGGTACGTCCAAAACGTGCACGATCGATCGTCGTATTAGCACCGATTTCAACATCATCTTGAATTTCAACGATGCCTAGTTGTGGAATTTTTTCATGGCCTGTAGTACTGGAAACATATCCAAAGCCACACGAGCCGATCACAACTCCGGGTTGAAGAATAACCTTGTTTCCAATAATACAACGTTCTCGAATCGTAACTCTTGGATAGAATAAACAATTTTTCCCAATCTTAGTACCTGCTCCAATAAAGCTGTGGGCTCCAATAACGGTTTCATCTCCAATTTCGACTCCCTCTTCAATAACAACATAGGGACCCAGTGAAATATTTTTTCCTAGCACAGCACTTGCCTCTACAATGGCTTGAGGATGAATGCCAGTAGCAACAGGGAGTGATGGAGGTGCGAGTAAGGCAATGACGCGATCAAAAGCTGCCGAAGGGTGTTCGACTTTGATGAGGCTACAAGAGACTGATTGATCAAAATGCTGAGGTACTAATACAGCTGTTGCTTCTGTTTCACGAAGCTCGCTGAGATATCGTGGAGACGCATAAAAAGCGAGGTCCCCTTCCTGAGCATCACGCAACGAAGCAACTCCTCTCACAATGAGAGTAGGAGAGCCCAATAACTCCCCTTGCACTACCTCTGCAATTTCTTGCAATGTCATCATTACTTCGATTTCGCAGGTCCTTTTTTATTCAAGATGGCGATAATATCAGTGCTAATATCGAGATCTGGACGAGAATAGAGAACAACAGGAACAGCTCCAGCACTCAATCCAGACTTATCTAAAAGCAGGTCAAAGCCACGAGTTTTCGTCTGCTCATTAATGACAAGCATGATATCGTCGATGATATTTTTTCGTGTTTTACTAAACTCATCTTGGAATTTTTTTTCTTTGTTAGATCGAAACGCTGTTGTCTCTTCATCAAGTTTTTTGGCTTCTGCAATTTTAGCTTCTCTCTCTTTCTGCTTTGCTTCCCGCACGTCGTTATTCAGATCTGGCTTTTCAAGATCTGCATTGAGCTTATCAATCCCTTCTACTTCCTTTTTTAAATTATTAATACGTGTATCGAGCTCTTTATTGGCATTCTTTTCTAGGACCTCATACTCCGCTTGAGTCTTCTTTGTTTTGTCATATTCCGAAAAAATACGGCACATACCAACAATACCAATCTTTGTCTCTGCATGCAGACGACCCGTCACGAGCATAAGTAAAGCTAAAGAAAAGAGTATT